>NZ_JBFUIC010000033.1:0-34403 GCF_056402075.1 Pseudomonas sp. P4_C3 | reverse complement strand
ATTTTGTAGGAGCTGCCGCAGGCTGCGATCTTTTGGCGGCGACAACGAGGTGGGTTAGGTTTCTGTTGGAGTCTGGCAATGCCGTTACGCGAAGAGTGTCTGTGGGAAAAACTGACGCCGCAAAGGCCGGACAATTCGGCCCTCAAGGGGGAGGTCACGGTGGATGTCTGCGTCATCGGCGCCGGTTTTACCGGTTTGTCGGCGGCGGTGCATCTGCTGGAGCAAGGCAAGACCGTTTGTGTGCTGGAGGCCCATCGCGCCGGCCACGGTGGTTCGGGGCGTAACGTCGGGCTGGTCAACGCCGGGATGTGGATTCCACCGGACGAAATCGAAGCCGGGTTCGGCACGGAAGTCGGCAGCCAGCTCAACCGCATGCTGGGGGCGGCACCATCCCTGGTGTTCAGCCTTGTGGATAAATACAACATCGATTGCCAATTGCGCCGCGAAGGCACGCTGCACATGGCGCACAACGCCCGTGGCGAAGCCGACTTGCGCAGTCGTGAAGAACAATGGAAACGCCGCGGGGCGCCGGTGGAGTTGTTGACCGGTCAGGCCTGCGAACAAGCGACGGGGACGAAAAAGATTGCCGCCGCGTTGCTCGATCGCCGTGCCGGCACGCTCAACCCGATGGCTTACACCACGGGGCTGGCCAAAGCGGCCATCGGCCTGGGCGGTCAATTATTCGATCATTCCCCGGTCACCCGACTCGAGCGTCAGGGCCAGCGCTGGTCTGTGCAAACCGCCCAGGGCTCGGTCATGGCCGAGAAAGTGGTGATTGCCTCCAATGCCTACACCGAAGGCGACTGGACGGAACTGCGGCGCAATTTCTTCCCCGGTTACTACTATCAGGTGGCCTCGGTGCCTCTGACCGAAGAAGCCGCCCGGCAAATTCTGCCCGGGGGCCAGGGTTCCTGGGACACCCGCCAGGTGCTGAGCAGCATCCGTCGGGATAAAGACGGAAGGTTGCTGCTTGGCAGTCTGGGTAATGGCAATCAGAAACCGGCCTGGTTCCTCAAGGCCTGGGCCGATCGCGTGCAGCAACATTACTTCCCTTACCTGAAACCGGTGGAATGGGAGTGCACCTGGACCGGTTGCATCGCGTTTACCCCCGATCATTTGATGCGTCTGTTCGAACCGGCGCCGGGTTTGGTGGCAGTCACCGGCTACAACGGGCGGGGCGTGACCACGGGAACGGTGGTCGGCAAGGCCTTTGCCGATTACCTGTGTAACGGAAATCCTCAAGCACTACCGATTCCTTTCGCGCCCATGCAGCCATTAGCCGGGGTGGGGTTGCGCAGCTGTCTGTATGAGGCGGGATTCTCGCTGTATCACGCAGGCCAGTGCCTTCGGATCGTGATCTGAAGGTTGATTTTTGCAGTAGGAAGCGGCGCTTTTTCGATCTGCAGCTAGCCTGTAGTGGTGCGGGTTGTAGCAGTCTCGCACCAGCAGTGTGCACTTCGGTGACGCACGTTGTTACAGGCTGGTTGCACGTCGTTTAAAGCCGCGGTTGCAATGATGGCGCAGGCGGGTTGCGCCTCAAAAAAATAATGGTTCTACCTTCCGCGGTTTAGACGGTTGCACGCCCAATGAAAATGGGCCCGAAACAGTCGAAATAACAAGAAAGCAGCGACTTTTTTCAGAATAAAAAACCGATGGCACGGCCCTTGCTCTGAGCATTCATTGAAGTCGCAGTGCCAATTAAAAAACCATGGAGCACCACCTCATGTCCCAGACGTTTTACAAGAAAGGCTTTCTGGCCCTCGCAGTGGCAACTGCGCTGGGTGTTTCTGCGTTTGCTCAGGCTGACATCAAGATCGGCGTAGCGGGACCAATGACGGGCGCCAACGCGGCATTTGGCGAACAGTACATGAAGGGTGCACAGGCGGCGGCCGATGCGGTCAACGCAGCGGGCGGCGTGAACGGGGAAAAAATCGTACTGGTCAAGGGCGATGACGCCTGCGAACCGAAGCAGGCTGTGACAGTCGCCAAGGACCTGACCAACCAGAAAGTCGCCGGCGTGGTCGGTCACTTCTGCTCCTCGTCGACCATCCCGGCCTCCGAGATCTACGACGAAGCGGGCATCATCACGATCACCCCGGGTTCCACCAACCCAAAGGTGACCGAGCGCGGCCTGAGCGCCATGTTCCGTATGTGCGGGCGTGACGACCAGCAAGGCATCGTGGCTGGCGACTACATCGTCGACGTGCTCAAGGGCAAGAAAGTCGCCGTGCTGCACGACAAAGACACCTACGGCCAAGGTTTGGCGGACGCCACCAAAGCGCAACTGGTCAAGCGCGGCGTAACGCCGGTGTTGTACGAAGGCCTGACCCGCGGCGAGAAAGACTTCAGCGCCGTGGTGACCAAGATCCGTGCGGCCGGTGCCGACGTGGTCTACTTCGGCGGTCTGCACCCAGAGGCCGGTCCACTGGTTAAACAACTGCGTACCGAAGGCCTCAAAGACGTGACATTCATGTCCGACGACGGCATCGTGACCGACGAACTGGTGACCACCGCTGGCGGCCCGCAATACGTCGACGGCGTGCTGATGACCTTTGGTGCCGACCCGCGCCTGCTGCCAGACAGCAAGACCGTGGTAGACGCATTCCGCAAGGCCGGTACCGAGCCTGAAGGCTACACCCTCTACGCTTACGCTTCGGTCCAGACCTTGGCCGCTGCCTTCAATGGCGCCAAGTCCAACAAGGGCGAAGACGCTGCCAAATGGCTGAAAGCCAACCCGGTCAAAACCGTCATGGGCGAGAAGACCTGGGACAGCAAGGGCGACCTGAAAGTCTCCGACTACGTGGTTTACCAGTGGGACAAGGACGGCAAGTACCACCAGCTGGAAAAACAGAAGTAAGGGCTGGCTCGATCGGATGAACCCCACAGATCCCTTGTAGGAGCGAGCTTGCTCGCGATGACGGACTGGCAGTCGACAACTTTGTTGAATGTTTAACCGCTATCGCAGGCAAGCCCGCTCCTACAAGGGTTGTGGTGGCCTTTCTGATCGTGGCCGACATTGCTCCGACGTAAATCTGTATTTTCCTTAGAAGAACCGCACAGCCACATGTGCAGGTTCTCATTGCGTGAGATTGCGTTATGGATGGTATTTTCCTGCAGCAACTGGTCAACGGCCTGACCCTCGGGTCGGTCTATGGCCTGATCGCCATCGGCTACACAATGGTCTATGGCATCATCGGCATGATCAACTTCGCCCACGGCGAGGTTTACATGATTTCCGCTTACCTCGCGGCAATCAGTCTGGCTCTGCTGGCATACTTCGGTATTGAATCCTTCCCTCTGTTGATGCTCGGCACACTGATCTTCACCATCGTGGTCACGGCGGTGTATGGCTGGGTCATCGAGCGTGTTGCCTACAAACCCCTGCGTAACTCCACCCGACTGGCACCGCTGATCAGCGCCATCGGGATCTCGCTGATCCTGCAAAACTATGCACAGATCGCCCAGGGTGCCCGCCAACAAGGCGTTCCGACGCTGTTGACTGGTGCACTGCGAGTAGAAGTCGGGACCGGCTTCGTCCAGCTCACTTACACCAAGATCTTCATTCTGGTCGCAGCGTTTGTCGGGATGGGCCTGCTGACCTATGTCATCAAGTACACCAAGCTCGGCCGCATGTGTCGCGCAACCCAGCAAGACCGCAAGATGGCCTCGATCCTGGGGATCAACACCGATCGCATCATTTCCTACGTGTTCATCATTGGTGCCGCGATGGCGGCGTTGGCCGGCGTGCTGATCACCATGAACTACGGCACGTTCGACTTCTATGCAGGTTTCGTCATCGGCATCAAGGCGTTCACCGCAGCGGTACTCGGCGGGATCGGCTCGCTGCCGGGTGCGATGCTTGGCGGGATCATTCTGGGGATCTCCGAGTCGCTGTTTTCCGGTCTGGTCAACTCCGACTACAAAGACGTTTTCAGCTTCTCGTTGCTTGTTCTCGTTCTGGTCTTTCGGCCTCAAGGCCTGCTCGGCCGTCCTCTTGTGTCGAAGGTGTAAGCGATGTCTTCAACCACTAAAAAAACCATTGATATCAAAAGAAGTCTGGTTGACGCGATTCTTGCCGGCCTTGTAGCGCTCATCGTATTTGGTCCGATTGTCGGCATCGTCCTCGACGGCTATGGCTTCAACCTGCAACCAACGCGAGTGGCGTGGATTGTCGCCATCGTCATGGCTGGCCGCTTTGCTTTGAGCCTGTTCCTGCAAACACCCAAGGGTTTGAGAATTCTCGAAGGGTTTGAAACCACTGGCTCCGGGGTTCATGTACTGCCACCCGATTACAAATCCCGCTTGCGCTGGATCATCCCGTTGATGATCGTCATTGCCGTGGTGTTTCCGTTTTTCTCCAACTCCTACCTGCTGGGCGTGGTCATCCTCGGGTTGATCTATGTGTTGCTCGGTTTGGGACTGAACATCGTGGTGGGCCTGGCCGGCCTGCTCGACCTGGGTTACGTGGCGTTCTACGCCATCGGTGCCTATGGTTTGGCGCTTGGTTACCAGTATCTTGGGCTGGGCTTCTGGACGGTGCTGCCACTGGCGGCGATCACCGCCGGCCTTGCGGGTTGCATCCTTGGCTTCCCGGTTTTGCGTCTGCACGGTGACTACCTGGCAATCGTGACCCTGGGCTTCGGTGAAATCATTCGCTTGATCCTCAACAACTGGTTGTCGCTGACCGGTGGTCCGAACGGTATGCCTGCGCCGCTGCCAACGTTCTTCGGTCTGGAGTTCGGCAAACGGGCGAAAGACGGTGGTGTGCCGTTTCACGAGTTCTTCGGCATTGCCTACAACCCCGACGTGAAGTACTACTTCATCTACGCGGTGTTGTTCATGGTCGTGCTGGCCGTGTTGTACATCAAACACCGCTTGACCCGTATGCCGGTCGGCCGCGCATGGGAAGCCTTGCGTGAAGACGAAATCGCCTGCCGCTCCATGGGCCTGAACCACGTGCTGGTGAAGCTCTCGGCGTTCACCATCGGTGCTTCGACGGCCGGTCTGGCCGGTGTGTTCTTCGCCACCTACCAGGGCTTCGTCAACCCGACCTCGTTCAGCTTCTTCGAATCGGCCCTGATCCTTGCCATTGTGGTACTGGGCGGTATGGGTTCGACCATCGGCGTAGTGATGGCAGCCTTCGTGCTCACCGTCGCCCCGGAACTGCTGCGTGGCTTCGCGGAGTATCGTGTGTTGCTGTTCGGCATCCTGATGGTGTTGATGATGATCTGGCGACCGCGCGGCCTGATTCGGATCAGCCGTACCGGTGTGACCCCGCGTAAAGGAGTAGCGCCATGAGCGAAGTCGTACTCAGTGTCGAAAAGCTGATGATGCACTTCGGCGGCATCAAGGCGTTGAACGATGTCAGCCTGAAGGTCAAACGCAATTCGATCTTCGCCCTGATCGGCCCCAACGGCGCCGGCAAGACTACGGTGTTCAACTGCCTGACCGGGTTCTACAAGGCCTCCGGTGGCAAGATCGAACTCAACGTGCGCGGTCAGCAGACCAACGTCATCAAACTGCTGGGCGAGTCGTTCAAACCAACGGATTTCGTTTCGCCGAAATCCTTCGCCAGTCGGCTGTTCTACAAGGCATTCGGCGGCACCCACCTGGTGAACCGTGCCGGGCTGGCGCGGACCTTCCAGAACATTCGCCTGTTCAAGGAAATGTCGGTGCTGGAAAACCTGCTGGTGGCACAGCACATGTGGGTTAACCGCAACATGCTGGCCGGCATCCTCAACACCAAGGGCTATCGCAAGGCTGAAAGCGATGCGCTGGACCACGCGTTCTACTGGCTGGAGGTGGTGGACCTGGTGGATTGCGCCAACCGTCTGGCCGGTGAGCTGTCCTACGGCCAGCAACGCCGCCTGGAAATCGCCCGGGCCATGTGCACCCGTCCGCAGATCATCTGCCTCGACGAGCCGGCCGCCGGCCTCAACCCCCAGGAAACCGAAGCGCTGAGCGCGATGATCCGGCTGCTGCGCGACGAGCACGATCTGACCGTGGTGCTGATCGAACACGACATGGGCATGGTAATGAGCATTTCCGACCACATCGTGGTGCTGGACCACGGCGTTGTCATCGCCGAAGGCGGGCCTGAAGCGATTCGTAACGATCCGAAAGTGATTGCGGCCTACCTGGGCGCCGATGAAGAGGAAGTGGTGCTATGAGTCAACCCATCCTCGAACTCAAGGAACTGGATGTGTTTTACGGGCCGATCCAGGCCCTGAAGAAAGTCTCGCTGCACATCAACGAAGGGGAAACCGTCAGCCTGATCGGCTCCAACGGTGCCGGCAAGTCGACCCTGCTGATGTCGATCTTCGGCCAGCCACGGGCCGCCGACGGGCAGATCCTCTACCAGGGCGTGGACATCACCCACAAGTCGTCCCACTACATCGCCTCCAACGGCATCGCGCAATCGCCGGAAGGGCGGCGGGTGTTTCCCGACATGACCGTCGAGGAGAACCTGCTGATGGGCACCATCCCTATCGGTGACAAGTACGCAAAGGAAGACATGCAACGCATGTTCGAGCTGTTCCCGCGGCTCGAAGAGCGGCGTACCCAGCGGGCGATGACCATGTCCGGTGGCGAGCAGCAAATGCTCGCCATCGCCCGTGCCCTGATGAGCCGGCCCAAGTTGTTGCTACTGGATGAGCCGAGCCTGGGCCTGGCGCCGATCGTGGTGAAGCAGATCTTCGCCACCCTGCGGGAACTGGCCAAGACCGGCATGACCATCTTTCTGGTGGAGCAGAACGCCAACCACGCCCTGCGGTTGTCGGACCGGGCGTACGTGATGGTCAACGGCGAAATCCGCATGACGGGTACCGGCAAGGAGTTGCTGGTCAACGAGGACGTGCGTAACGCCTATCTCGGCGGGCATTGAGTTTCATTGGTTGTACACAAGCCCCGGCGCGCAATCGCCGGGGCTTTTTTATATATCCCAAACACCACTAAACCCTGTGGGAGCGAGCTTGCTCGCGATAGCAATCCATCAGTCAATATTGATGTTGACTGACAAACCGCTATCGCGAGCAAGCTCGCTCCCACAGGGTTTTTGGCGTGCCTCCGGGAAATTGTGGAAAACAATATTCCCAAGCTCGCAAAGCGCGACATAAAGCCGCTGCAAATAGTTGTTTTGTCACAGTTTTGACTTGTCCCCGTTTGCTGTGGAACCGGCTGTGAATAACGTGGGAGTAGCTGGCTGGACGCCTTTTAAACCGTGGCTTGCAGAGGTGTGGTTGTTTTTTGATCAGGCGTTTTTACGCAGCTTGCAGGCCGCTTTGTCAACCTTTTTGTTCGGGATGAAAATGCATGAAATCGGCGTGGACAAGCCTGTGGATAAGTCTGTGATTAAACTCTGGAAAGACTCGGCTGAAGGCCGTGGTTACTGGCTTGGCGCCATCGTCGGTTTGACCCGTCAGTCATGAAAATGGCCAAGGGCTACACAGCAGGCGGTTGAGGGTCAAGCAAAAAAGTTTCAAAACCCCGCGCAAAGCCTTGTGGATAGCGGCTTACAGCTTTTCTACTTGCCCCCAAAGACTGTGGACCGGCCTGTGGATAACGTGCGCGCACATGGCTGCAGGCCACGCTGGTCGAGGGTTTGCCGGTATTGAGTGTTTTTTGAACAGCTTGAACGGTGGTTGCCGCTGTGAAAAAGGCCGGGCATGCTGCCTGCTGATTTTCTATTCCAATGGCTGGCGATCAGCCGAAGCAAGGAGAACACGATGTTCAACACCCTGTTTATTACCGGCGCGACCTCAGGTTTTGGTGAAGCCTGTGCCCGTCGTTTTGCCGAGGCCGGCTGGAAACTGGTGCTGACTGGCCGTCGTGAGGAGCGCCTCAATGCGCTGTGCGCTGAGCTGTCGAAGCAGACCGAAGTCCATGGCCTGGTGCTCGATGTGCGTGATCGCAAGGCCATGGAGGAGGCGATTGCCAATCTGCCGCCATCCTTTGCCAAGCTGCGCGGGTTGATCAACAACGCCGGCCTGGCCCTGGGCGTCGATCCGGCGCCCAAGTGCGACCTGGACGATTGGGACACCATGGTCGATACCAACGTCAAAGGCCTGATGTACAGCACCCGTCTGCTGCTGCCACGCCTGATTGCCCACGGTCGTGGTGCCGGTATCGTCAACCTGGGGTCCATCGCCGGCAACTACCCGTACCCGGGCAGCCACGTGTATGGCGCGACCAAGGCGTTCGTCAAACAGTTCTCCCTGAACCTGCGCTGCGACCTGCAAGGCACGGGCGTACGGGTCAGCAACATCGAGCCGGGCCTGTGCGAGAGTGAGTTCTCGCTGGTGCGTTTTGCCGGTGACCAGGAGCGCTACAACGCCACTTACGCCGGCGCCGAGCCGATTCAGCCGCAAGACATCGCCGAAACAATCTTCTGGGTGCTCAATGCCCCGGCGCACATCAACATCAACAGCCTGGAGCTGATGCCAGTGAGTCAGACCTGGTCCGGGTTTGCTATCGAGCGCAAGTCTTAAGACCGAGTAACGGCCTTTCGCGAGCAGGCTCGCTCCCACATGGATCGCATTGAACCTGTGGGAGCGAGCCTGCTCGCGAAGGGGCCGGCTCAGGCGACACAAAGCTTCAGCTAGACTCCTCCCTCAAGCAATCCGCCGCACCCGGCGGTCTAGAGGCTTTAAAGGAGATCAAGTGAGTAATCGAGGCGAGCAGTCGCTGCTCAAACAATCGACCTTCCTGATGCTCGCCGTGACATTCGCCGGGATCATCACCGGTTTTGTTTCGGGCGCTCAATCCATCCTGTTCGATGGCTTCTTTTCGTTAATCGCGGCCTTCATCAAGGTCCTGATGCTGATCACCGCCAGGCTGATCGCCAAGGAAAGCAACCAGCGCTTCCAGTTCGGTTACTGGCACCTGGAACCCATGGTACTGGTGATCGAGGGCAGCTTCCTGTTCCTGGTTGCCATTTATGCCTTTCTCAATGGTGTGTTTGGCATCATCAGTGGCGGCCGCGAGGTCGAGCTCGGTCTGGTGATCCTGTACGCGGCGGTGTTTACCGTCGTTGAACTGATTTACTTCTTCTACGTCCGCCATCGCAATCGCACACTCAAGTCATCGCTGATCCAGTTCGACAACATCAGTTGGCTGGTGGATGCGATGCTGTCGGCGGGACTGCTGGTGAGTTTCCTGATCGCTCTGCTGCTCAAGACTCAGGGTTACGACAAGTGGGCGGTGTATGTCGATCCGATGATTCTGATTCTGTTGGCCCTGGGCATGCTTCCTCCGGCGTTCAAAATCCTCGGACCGGCATTGCGCGATGTGTTGGGGATCGTCCCGGATCAACTGGACGACAAAGTGCATCAGGTCATGGAGGTGGCGAAGGTCGAGCATGGTTTCGACGATTACATTTCCTACGTGCAGAAACACGGCAGGGCCTGTTTTATCGAGATTCACATCGTATTGCCGAAGGATTACTGGCTGGACGGTGTGGGGCAACTGGACAGTTTGCGCGAGGAAATTTCCGCGAAACTCGGTAAACCGGATGCCGCGCGATGGCTCACCATCAGCTTTACCGGGGATCGCAAGTGGACTGAGTGATTGGATTTCACCTTGTGACGAGATATTCCGCCAACCCGCGATAACAAGTCGCAAGGTGATAGGGCGTTGTCGATGGCATGTCGCGGCGGCTGACTTCACCGTGCTCGTCACGGCATTCGTACCAGCCGCCGGCATGCAGCGAGCGCTGCTGCAACGCCTGCAACTGGCGCAGTACATCTGCTTCGCTGTGCGGTCGCAGTGTCAACGCGCGCAGGTACTCGGCCTGCGCCCAGATACGCTGCGTGGCGTCCCGGACGCCGTGATCCGCTGCGAAGTCGAGCATCGCCCGCACGGCGCCAGTCTGCTGATCGACGCCCATTTGCTCGGTAAAGGCGAAGGCCCGCTCCAGATCGGCATGCAGCGCCGAATGGCGTAACAGCGCCGAGGATTCCAGCAGGAAATACCACTCGAACTGATGCCCCGGTTCAAACCAGTTATCCACAGACCCCAGCGGCTTTTCCATCAACACGCCGCGCTGCGGATCGATGAAGCGCGCGTGCATGGCTGTGCATAACTCGACGAGCGCCTGTTGCACGTCGAGGTCTTCACGGACTTGCAGTGTGGCGAGGAATGCTTCGGCCAGGTGCATCAGCGGGTTTTGCAAAGGGCCGCTGTCCAGCGATGCCCAGTCGCGGTCGAGCGTGGCTTCGTACAGACCGTCGTCCGTGGCGAAACGCTGCGCAATCACTTCCAGCGAGGCATTGAGCACCGACTCCACCAGCGGCTCGCGGACCTTGTTCCAGTAATGGGCGCAGGCGAACAGGATGAAGGCGTGGGTGTAGAGGTCCTTGCGCTGATCCAGCGGCGCACCTTGCGCATCGACACTGTAGAACCAGCCGCCGTGCTCGGCATCGTGGAAGTGCCGCTGCAACGAGCGGAACAACGCGGCGGCACGCTCTTCGGCGCCCGGCACCTGACCGATCAGGTTGGCAAACAGATACAACTGTCGCGCACAGGCCATGGCCCGGTAGCGTTGCGGTGGCAGCGGTTGGTGTCCGGCATCCAGCGCCTCGTAGGGCAACGCCATGTCGGCGTTCCAGCCCGGGCCTTGCCAGAGCGGCACGATGACGTTCAGGAAGTGCTGTTGCACCGAGGTGAACAGGGCGGTCAATTCAGGCTGGGAGGCAGAGCGGGAAACAGGCGGCATTGGCTGGCGTCGTCACGGCAGGGGCGATTGCGCGACATGTTAGCAGGCCTGAGAGGGGTGGTGTCTGTCAGGCCGCCATCGCGAGCARGCTCGCTCCCACAATGGAACTGTGTGCACAGGACCAATGTGGGAGCGAGCCTGCTCGCGATGGGGCCATCACAGGCATCAAAAAATCAGCCCGCCAGCAACCACACCCCGGTCGCCGCCGACGCCGCACCCGCCAGTCGCACCAATGGCGTCGCCGCCTGCGGCAACACCCGCACCAGCGCATAACCCGCCGCATGCAACACCGCTGTCGCCACCATAAACCCAGCGGCATAGGTCCATGGACTCGACATGTCCGGCAGTTCCAGCCCATGCGCAACACCATGAAACAATGCAAACAACGCCGTCGCACCCACCGCCATCACCAACGGTGGACGCACTGCCAAGGCAACCGCCAGCCCCAAAGCCAACACGGAAGCGGCAATCCCGCTCTCCAGTGCCGGCAGGTTCAATCCTTCAAAACCCAACAGCCCGCCAATCAGCAGAGTGCCGACAAAGGTGCACGGCAGCGCCCAGCGTGCGGCGCCTTGTTGCTGCGCGGCCCAAAGACCGACCGCCAGCATCGCCAGCAAGTGATCGAGGCCGCCAAGCGGATGGCTGATACCGGCGATCAAGCCGTTGTCGCCATGTCCCGGATGGGCGAAGGCGAGGGCTGGGGTCAGCAGCAGGGCCAGGGCGCCGAGAATGCGTTTGAGTGTCATGGATAAGCTTCCTTGTTGATAAGTGGTGATCAGGCCGCGGTCAGCAAACCCTGGCGTTCGATGAAGGTGATGATCTCTTCGAGACCCAGGCCGGTTTTCTGATTGCTGAACACGAACGGCTTGCCGTTGCGCATGCGCTGGGTGTCGCTGTTCATCATCTCCAGCGAGGCACCGACCAGCGGCGCGAGGTCGATCTTGTTGATCACCAGCAGGTCGGATTTGCAGATCCCCGGTCCACCCTTGCGTGGCAGCTTGTCGCCGGCCGAGACGTCGATCACGTAGATCGTCAGGTCCGACAGTTCCGGGCTGAAGGTGGCGGAGAGGTTGTCGCCACCGGACTCCACCAGGATCAGATCCAGCCCCGGAAAACGGCGATTGAGTTGATCCACGGCTTCGAGGTTGATCGAGGCGTCTTCGCGGATGGCCGTGTGCGGGCAACCACCGGTTTCCACGCCGATGATGCGTTCCGGCGCCAGGGCTTCATTGCGCACCAGAAAGTCGGCGTCTTCGCGGGTGTAGATGTCGTTGGTCACCACGGCCAGGTTGTAGCGCTCGCGCAGGGCCAGGCACAGGGCCAGGGTCAGGGCGGTTTTGCCGGAGCCGACCGGGCCGCCGATGCCGACGCGCAGGGGTTGTGTGTTCATGTGATTCTCCAAAATTAGGGGCCCTAGGAGCGGAACAGACGGCTGTACTGGCGCTCGTGGGCCATACACGCCAGGGACAGGCCGAAAGCGGCGCTGCCGTAGTGATCGGGGTGGATGTGGCTGGCGTCCTGCTGGGCCTGCTGCAACAGCGGCAACAGTTCGCTGGTCAGGCGCTGGGCCGCTTGCTGACCCAATGGCAAGGTCTTCATCAGCACCGCCAATTGGTTTTCCAGCCAGCTCCAGAGCCACGCGGCCAGGGCGTCCTGCGGGCTGATCTGCCAGGCGCGCGCGGCCAAGGCCCAACCCAGAGCCAGATGTGGCTCGCTGCGTTGTTCGAGGAAGGCACGGGCCGGCGCGTCGAGTTCCGGCAAGCCATTGAGCAATTGCTGCAAGGAGTAGCCCATCTGCCGGCTCTCCTGATGCAGCTCGCGGGTTTCGCGACTGGCGCGATGCGCTTCGCAGCTCTGCAGCAATTCGTCCCAGTTTTCCTTGCTGGCGGCCACGCAATGGGCGAGTAACAGCGGCGCTTCGAAGCGTGCCAGATTCAAAAGCAACTGATCGCTGATCCAGCGTCGCGCACTGTCGGGGTCGTGAACCCGGCCGTTATCCACAGCCATTTCCAGCCCTTGGGAGTAGCTGTAGCCGCCAATCGGCAGTTGCGGGCTGGCCAGACGCAACAGCGCCCAAGCCGGGTTCATGGGCGTACGCCGAACTGGTGCAGTTTCGGCGCGTAGTTGAAGTCTTCATCGCCGTGGCGCGAGTGGTGATGGCCACCGCCGTAGGCGCCATGTTCCGGCTGGAATGGCGCCTCGATATTCACGGCAACGGCACCGAGTTGTTCGAGCATGGCCTTGAGCACGTAATCGTCGAGCAGGCGCAACCAGCCGTCGTCGACTTGCAGGGCGACATGGCGATTGCCCAGGTGATAGGCCGCGCGGGTCAGTTCAAAGGTATTGGCGCAGGTGACGTGGAGCAATTGTTCGGGGCGGGCGCAGACACGCACGATTCGCCCGTCTTCGGCTTGCAGGCATTCGCCGTCATGCAACGGCGGCTGGCCGCGCTCCAAAAACAATCCGACGTCTTCGCCCTCGGCACTGAAACAGCGCAAACGGCTTTTGCTGCGGGCTTCGAACGTCAGGTGCAGTTCGGCGGCCCAAACGGGTTGAGGGTCGATTCTGCGATGAATCACCAGCATCGGAAGGCTTCCAGCAATGGACAATGCTCAGGCTAGAGCAAGGGGCTTGCCAATCGACATGATGCGTAGGAAATGGCTGAAGGGGACGTGGGACTGGTATCGATGGAGTGAGTTTTTTGGTTGAAGTTGGTGCGTTGTTTTTGATTTGCGCACCAAGTTGAAGCGACGCGAGTCAGTGTGGGAGCGAGCTTGCTCGCGATGGTGGCGTATCTGTCACATCGATTCTGTATGTGCCGACGCTATCGCGAGCAAGCTCGCTCCCACAGGGTTTTGATCCAGACTGAAGGTTAAGGGTTACTCAGTACTTCCAAGCCCTTGCCAATGCTTGAGGCCGATAAAGATAAACCGCAGTTGCTGGGTGATTTTCGCCTGGGGCGTCAGGTGCTCGGGCAAGGCTTCGGCTGGCGGATCGATGATGTCCGGCAGGGTGGCGAACACGCTTTTGACGATCAGATCCGCCATGACACTCAGGTCGGCGATGTCCAGATGCTGCAGCTTCGGCATCAGTGACAAGTCCGCCGCGAGGTCCGAACTGATGTCTTCACGCAAACGGCCGATGGCCTGGCGCACCGGCAGCGAACCGCCGTATTGCTCACGGGCGAGAAACAGGAACTGCGAACGGTTGGCGCTGACCACGTCGAGAAAGATCCGCACCGAGGCATCGATGATGCCGCCCATCACGAATTCGTTGTGTCGTACCAGGCGAATGGTTTCGCGGAATGTCTGGCCGACTTCGCTGACCAGCACCAGGCCCAGTTCATCCATATCGGCAAAATGGCGGTAGAAACCGGTCGGTACGATGCCAGCGGTTTTCGCGACTTCGCGCAGGCTCAGGCTGCCGAATCCTCGGCCGCCATCCATCAGGCGCCGGGCAGCGTCCATCAGGGCGTTACGGGTTTGTTGTTTCTGTTCGGCGCGGGGCAGCATCGCAGGGGTGTTTTCTGGACAGGGACGCGCGCACTCTAGCAAATCGGCTTTGCCGGCGTCGAACGACTGTGGGGGATCAAGCAGGGAAGTGCCGCATTTATCAAGCGGATCGCTGAAAAGTCAAAAGCCCAATCCGGGGATTGGGCTTTTTTTCAGGGCGGCCATGAGGCTTAGCTCAGATCGCTGTTGCGTTCGATCACACGGTCACCACCGCCTTCAGCGAGGGTTTGACCTTGTGGAGTACGATCAGAACCGTCGGCAGCCAGGGTCTGGCCTTGTGGGGTGCGGTCCGAACCGTCAGCAGCGAGGGTCTGACCTTGTGGGGTGCGGTCCGAACCATCGGCAGCCAGGGTTTGACCTTGTGGGGTACGGTCCGAGCCATCCTGAGTGATCAGGCCTTTTTCTTTCAGGCGATCATTACCGCCTTCGGCAAGGGTCTGGCCTTGTGGAGTACGGTCGGAACCATCAGCGGCGACGGTCTGGCTGAACACCGAGTGGTTTTGTTTCACTTGTGGCGTGGCCTGGTCAGCGGCTGGCAGGGCAAAAGCAGTGCTGGCCAGCATCGAGAGGGTAAGGCTAAGCAGTAATTGGCGTTTCATGATTGTTTTGCTCCTTGGGAGGGCGAATAAGTGGGTACGAAAGCAATGCTACTCTCGATAAGTCGATATGAAAGTTCATAAACGCAATGGTAATAATCAACGGAATTGATTGTTTGCTGCTGAGGCTCTAGAACGGGCGCTTCCCACGGATGGTTTTGCACCGGAGTGGGTATTTTCGACCCATCTCTGGCCTGCAAAAGTGCGGAGGTGGTAACGCTGAATGACTGATTGGTCAGTATTGGACTTGGCGAATTCGGCGAATTCGGTCTATCGATTAAACCTGCCGGGTTTTTATCAGTCGTAGAATTCATGGCGGGTCGCTTGCGGCTCACCGTTTCACATGTGCGTCGCAGTCGGGGCGCTCAGTCGTATCAGGAGCCCTGTGCAATGACGCGCACTCAAAAGACGATTGTCTGGACCCTTTCCACCTTCCTTGCCTTGTTGATGGTGCTGGTGCTGATCATCGTGTTCTTCGACTGGAACCGGATCAAACCGCCGCTCAACGCCAAAATTTCCGAAGAGCTGCATCGCGCTTTCGCCATCAACGGCAATCTGTCGGTGGTCTGGCGGCCCGAACCCGATGAAAGCGGCTGGCGCGCCTGGGTGCCGTGGCCCCATGTAGTAGCCGAGGACCTCAGCCTGGGCAACCCGGACTGGTCGAAGCAACCGCAGATGGTCACCCTCAAGCGGGTAGAACTGCGTATTTCACCCCTGGCGTTGCTGGCGCAGCGGGTGGTGATCCCGCGCATCGATCTCACCGAGCCGAATGCCGAGCTGCAACGCCTGGCTGACGGGCGCGCCAACTGGACTTTCAAATTCGACCCAAAAGACCCCAACGCCGAGCCTTCAAGCTGGGTGGTGGATGTCGGCGCGATCGGCTTCGACAAGAGCCACGTTACCCTCGACGACCAGAGCCTGAAGACTCAACTCGACGTGCTGATCGATCCATTGGGCAAACCGGTTCCGTTCAGCGATATCGTTGGCGACAAAGCGGCGAAAGCCGCGCAGGAAAAAGGCTCGTCACCCCAGGATTATGCGTTCGCCCTCAAGGTCAACGGCCAGTACCACGGCCAGAAACTCGCGGGCCAGGGCAAGATTGGCGGGCTGTTGGCGCTGCAGGACGCGGCGCAGCCGTTTCCGCTTCAGGCACAGGTGAAGATCGCCGACTCAAGCGTCGAATTGGCCGGGACCCTGACCGACCCACTCAATCTCGGCGCCCTGGACCTGCGCCTGAAACTGGCCGGCACCAGCCTGGGCAACCTCTACCCGCTGACCGGCGTGACCCTGCCGGACACGCCACCCTATGCCACCGACGGCCACCTGGTCGCCAAGTTGCACGAGGCGGGTGGCGCGGTGTTCCGCTACGAAGAATTCAACGGCAAGATCGGCGAAAGCGACATCCATGGCAATCTGACTTATGTGGCCAGCCAGCCACGGCCAAAACTCAGCGGCTCGCTGTTGTCCAATCAATTGCTGTTCGCCGATCTGGCGCCGCTGATTGGTGCCGACTCCAACGCCAAACAGAAGGAGCGAGGCGGCGACAGCAAACAACCGGCGGACAAAGTGCTGCCGGTCGAAGAGTTCAAGACCGATCGCTGGCGCGATATGGACGCCGATGTCGAGTTCACCGGCAAGCGCATCGTACACAGCGAAAAATTGCCGTTCAACGACCTCTATACCCATCTGGTACTCACCGATGGCGTGCTTAGCTTCGAGCCGCTGCGCTTCGGCGTGGCCGACGGCAAGCTGGATGCGCAGATTCGCCTGAACGGCCACACCGATCCACTGGAAGGCCAGGCCAGGCTCACGGCGCGGGGCTTCAAACTCAAGCAGTTGTTCCCCGGCTTTGAACCGATGAAAACCAGTTTTGGCGAACTCAACGGCGATGCTGATATCAGCGGACGCGGCAATTCGGTGGCCAAGCTGCTGGGCAGTGCCAATGGCAGCCTGAAAATGCTCATCAACGATGGCGCCATCAGTCGCGAATTGATGGAGCTGGCGGGCCTGAATGTCGGCAACTATGTGGTCGGCAAGATCTTTGGCGACAAGGAAGTGAAGATCAACTGCGCAGCCGCCGACTTCGGCATCCAGTCCGGCTTGGCGAGTACCCGCTTGTTTGTATTCGACACCGAGAACGCCATCGTCTACATCGACGGCACCGCGAACATGGCGACTGAACAGCTGGACCTGACCATCACCCCGGAATCCAAGGGTTGGCGCCTGATATCATTGCGTTCGCCGCTGTATGTGCGCGGCAAGTTCATCAAGCCCGATGCCGGGGTCAAGGCCGTGCCGTTGATGCTGCGCGGAGCCGGGATGGTGGCGCTGGGCGTGATCGCTGCACCGGCGGCAGGGTTGCTGGCGCTGGTGGCGCCGAGCGCAGGTGAGCCGAACCAGTGTGCGCCGTTGCTGGAGCGGATGAAGGCGGGCAAGGTGCCTGTCACCGTCAAGCCGCCCAGATAATCGGGCGCCCGTGACAGAGCCATCGTCGGAGCGCCGCCCGGAGCAAGCTCGCTCCCACATTGGTCCTGCGTTTACAGATCATTGTGGGAGCGAGCTTGCTCGCGATGGCGGTCTGGTAGTCGCAGCAATTCTCACGTCAGAGCATGTCCCGACGCCAATGCCTCTTCGCGCAGCCATGCAAAAAACGCCCGAACCGGTGGGTGCCGTTCGCGTCCCGGCACGCACAGGGCACTGTAGCCGGCGCCATCGACCTGGATTTCCCCCCGGTACGGCAACAACAGACCACTGGCCACGCTTTCCGACACCAGAATATTGCTTGCCAATACCAGACCTTGCCCGGCAATCGCCGCTTGCAGGGCGTAATGCTCTTCGTCGTATTCGCGCACCGCTGGCCGGCCGCTCAGCCAGGTTTCGCCGGAGCAAGCGCACCAGGCCTCCCAGCCGTGGACATAGAGTTTGGAGTTGTGCCAGCGCACGCTGATCAACGTCGGGGCGCGACTCGACGCCAGGACCACTTGTTCGGGCGAACCGTAGACGCCGAAGGATTCGTCGAACAGGCACTGGCCGTACAGATTGGGGTAATCGTCGAGGCTGTAGCGCAGCACCAGATCGACACTGGCGTCCTGATGCAGATCGAGGACTTCGCAGTGGGTATCGAGGCGCACGTTGATGTTCGGGTGCCGAGCGTAGAAACGTCCCAGGCGCGGTACCAGCCACAGCGCGGCGAAGGCAGCGGTGGTGGAGACCGTGAGGTTGGCGCCGCTGCGTTGCGGGCGCAGGGTATCGACACTTTGAGCCACTTCCAGAAACGCCCCGTGCAGGCTGTGGAACAACCTTTCGCCACATTCGGTCAGGCGTACCTGGCGCGGCAGGCGCTCGAACAACGGCACGCCGAGCCAGCTCTCCAGGGAGCGGATCTGGTGGGACACCGCCGTCGGGGTAACGGACAGTTCTTCGGCGGCGGCCTTGAAGCTCAACAGGCGTGAGGCGGACTCAAAGGCCCGCAGGGCGGTCAACGGCAACGAGGCAAACATTGAACACTCCATGGATGAAATGGATTCATCCAGACTGATTTCTACTCATTTGAATGAGAGCAGCTGTGAGCTTCAAGCTGCAAGCCACAAGTGGTTTTAGTTTAGTCCTTGAGGAGATTCAGATGAGTAGAATTCTTGCTGTTCACGCCAGCCCCCGTGGTGATCGCTCGCACTCCCGCCGTTTGGCCGAAGTGTTTCTGTCGGCCTGGCAGGCCCGTCATCCCMACTCACAGTTGACCCGACGCGAAGTCGGGCGGGCGTTGATACCGCCGGTCAACGAGGCGTTCGTAGCCGCCGCGTTTTACCCCGAGCCCGACGCTCGGCCACTGTCGATGCAGGCCGACCTGGCGCTCAGCGACGAGTTGGTCGGCGAACTGCTCGGCCACGATGTGTTGCTGATTTCCACGCCGATGCACAACTTCAGCGTACCGAGTGGCCTCAAGGCCTGGATCGATCAGGTCGTGCGCATCGGGGTGACCTTCGATCACACCCTGGACAATGGCGTGGCCCAGTACCAACCGTTGGTGCAGGGCAAAAAAGCCCTGATCATCACCAGTCGTGGTGGCTTCGGTTTTGGCCCGGGAGGCGAGCTGGAAACCATGAACCATGCCGACAAGCTGCTGCGCACGGTGCTCGGATTCATCGGCATCACGGACGTCACCGTGGTGGCTGTCGAGGGCGAAGAGTCCGCCGAGCGCAGCTTTGAGATCTCTGCCGCCGAGGCTGAGCAGCGCTTGTTGGCGCTGGCCGGGGAGTTCTAGATGGCCTGGCTGTTTCTGCTGGTCGCCGCCGGGTTCGAAGTCACCTTCGCCATGGGCATGAAGTACGCCGAGGGCTTCACCCGGCTCTGGCCTTCGCTGATCACCGTGGTGGCCGCTGTGGGCGGGATCTACTTCCTGACCCTGGCCATGCGCGAGTTGCCGGTGAGCATCGCGTACCCGATCTGGACCGCGATCGGTTCGCTGGGCACGGTGTTTCTCGGTTTCGCGCTGCTGGGTGAAAGCCTGACCGTGATCAAGCTGGTCTCGATCGGGCTGATCGTGGCGGGCGTGGCGGGGTTGAAGTAGGGCGGATGACATAGACTTGTCATCTTCGCTGGCGATGCTTGGCGGATGTCTTGCATCCCGCCTTGCGTCACCACCCGACCACCAGGATGTCCGCCCATGTCGCAAGGTTCTGCCCCGCGCTACCCGTTGGTGTTGGTCCCGGGAATGCTCGGGTTCATCCGCCTGGTGCTTTATCCCTACTGGTACGGGATCGTCGAGGCGTTGCGCCGTGGTGGTGCCGTGGTGTTCGCGGTGCAGGTCTCGCCGCTGAACTCGAACGAAGTGCGCGGCGAGCAACTGCTGGTACGTATCGACGAAATTCTGCGGGAGACCGGGGCCGACAAGGTCAACCTGATCGGCCATAGCSAGGGCTCGCTGACCGCCCGTTATGCCGCCGCCAAGCGTCCTGACCTGGTGGCATCGGTGACCTCGGTGGCGGGGCCGAACCACGGCTCGGAGCTCGCCGATTATCTGCACAGGCATTATCCCCATGACAGCGTCCGTGGTCGTTTGCTGTGCTTTTTTCTGCGGATGGTTGGCGCGTTGATGGCTTTGCTGGAWACCGGTTACCGCGGGCCGAAGCTGCCGGTGGATATCCCTGCATCCCATCACTCCCTCACTACCGCTGGCGTGGCGCTGTTCAACCAGTGTTATCCACAGGGCTTGCCTGAAACCTGGGGCGGTCACGGTGCCGAAGAGGTCAACGGCGTGCGCTATTACTCCTGGTCCGGCACCTTGCAACCGGGGATTACCGATCGCGGGCGCAATCTGCTGGACGGCACCAACCGCAGTTGCCGGCTGTTCGCTAAAACCTTCGTCCGCGAAGCCGGGCATTGCGACGGCATGGTCGGTCGCTACAGCTCGCACCTGGGGACGGTGATTGGCGATGAGTATCCGCTGGATCACTTCGATATCGTCAACCAGTCGCTGGGGCTGGTGGGCAAGGGGGCCGAACCGATCCGGTTGTTTGTCGAGCATGCGGCGCGGCTGAGCGCGGTAGGGCTTTAGACCGCCACAAAAAAACTAGGTGCGCCCCAACACCGTCGTCCAGCGCTCGGAAACAATCACCCCACCCAAGGTCAGCACCCCGCCCACCAGGTGATACATCGCCAGCTGTTCATGCAGCACCACCGCCGCAATCAATGCGGTAATCAACGGCAGCAAATTGAAAAACTGCGTGGTCCGGCTCGGCCCCAAACGTACCACGGCCTGCATCCACGCCAGCGGCGCGACCATCGAAGCCAGCAGGCAGGCGTACAGCACCAGCGGAATGTTCTGCAGGGTCGGGCCGACTTTCGGTGAGACGAGGAACAGCGGAAACAGCACCAACACGGCTACCAGCACCTGCAGATACAGGAGCACCAGCGGCGGCAGTTTCAGCTGCCATTTTTTCAACAGGGTGCTGTAGACCGCGTAGGCCAGGGTGGCGATCAACATCATCGCGTCACCCAGGTTGACCCCGTGTTCGAGCAATGCGCCAAGGCTGCCGGACGACACCACCACCAGGACACCGGCGAACGACAGCACCGCACCGGCCAAGGCACCCATGGTCAGGCGCTGGCCGAGGCTGATGATCGCCATGGCGAGCGACATCAGCGGCATCAGCGACAGGATGATGCCCATGTTGGTGGCCGAGGTCAGGCTCGCGGCGAAGTACGCCAGGCTTTGATAGACCGCCATGCCGAGAACACCGAGGACAAAAATCTTGCCCAGTTTCGGGCGGATCAGCGGCCAATGGGCGAGCACCGGTTTGAGCATGAAGGGCGTGAACAGCAACCCGGCCAGCAGCCAGCGGTAGAAACCGATCTCGGCGGGGAAGATCGCCCCGGCCGACATTTTGGTGATCACGGTGTTGCCGGCCCAGATAAAAATGGCCAGCAGGGGGTAAGCGTATTGCATCGGGAAAAACCAGAACGTTAATGAGGGGCAATTATCCGCTTGTCTGGATGCAAGTCTATACTTCAATCCAGACAACCCGCCCTTGATGACGGACAGCATGAGCAGTAAACACATCGACCTGCTGGATTTCAGCGAACTGCCGTCGGCGGTGTACTTCCGCTACGCCGATTTCGACGCCCACGAATACGCCGCGCCCCATCGACATCCCTGGGGGACGCTGGAATACGCAGCCCACGGCGTGCTGCACATGGACGTCGAGGGCAGCCGCTTCATGTCACCGCCGCAATACGCGGTGTGGGTGCCGCCGCAGATCCAGCACAGTTTTTACAGTCACCAACCGGTCAACTACCGCGCGGTGTGCCTGGCCCCCAAGGTGTGCGCCGATCTGCCGCCGCGAGCCTGCACCCTGGCCATCAGCGACATCCTCAAGGCGATCCTCAAGGACTTCGCCGCCCGTGACGTGAAAATCCCCGAGCAGGCCGCCGACCAGCGTCTGGCCCAGGTATTGGTGGATCAACTGCAACAGGCCCCGGTGCACGAGTGCTACCTGCCCTATGCCAGCAGCCCCGGGTTACTCGGGATCCTGGAAGCGTTGCAGGCCGAGCCGGGAGATAACCGCCCCCTGTGGGAATGGGCCGCACGCATCCATGTCAGCGAGCGCACCCTGGCGCGGCAGTTCGTGCGGGAACTGGGCATGAGTTTCGGTGAGTGGCGCCAGCGCCTGCGTTTTCTGGCGGCGATCGAAGCGCTGGATAGCCCGCGAAGTGTTCAAGAAATCGCCTTCGACATGGGCTACAGCACCGGCTCGGCGTTTATCGCGATGTTCCAGCGCCAGGCCGGGTGTACGCCAGAACAGTATCGCCGCAGCCATCTGGAGAACAGGAAGGTGTAACAGGGGTTGTCTACACTACAGAACAAAGCCGCGCTCCTCGGCGCGGCGACAGGGAGAAAACTCTATGAAGATGTTGCATGTCCCGTTGTTGATGATCGGTTTGCTGCTCTGTTCCCAGGGCTTCGCCGCCACAGCCCAACAGGAAAAGATGACTACCTGCAACGCCGACGCCACGCCCAAAAGCCTCAAGGGCGACGAGCGCAAAGCCTTCATGAGCACCTGCCTGAAGGCGACTCCGGCGGCAAACGATGCCGGCAAGGCCTTGACCCCGCAGCAAGAGAAAATGAAGACCTGCAACGCCGACGCCGCCACCAAAGCCCTCAAGGGTGATGAGCGCAAGGCGTTCATGAGTGACTGTCTGAAGAAGAAATAAGATCGGCTCAAAGACAGTGGTGGCTGTGCTGGCCCCATCGCGAGCAAGCTCGCTCCCACAGTGGAACTGAGTACGCCGGACAAATGTGGGAGCGAGCTTGCTCGCGATGGGGCCGCAGAAGGCGCTGCAAAAAATCCTGAACCACCACTAAGGTCGCCCCACACAATCCCTAGTGCTCGCACCGGATCGCTGGCAGACTGCCAATCCTTTTTATGCCGTTCGTTTTTGAGGCTGTATGCCAACGTTTTCTCAGCGTCAAGTTTTGCTGGTCATCAGCTGGGTCATCATTTTTGGCGGGCTGCTGCTGGTCATCCCGCTGCGATTGCTGCCCAGCCTGCTCGCCGGGTTGCTGGTGTTCGAACTGGTCAACATGCTCACCCCGCAACTGCAACGGCTGATCGAAGGCCGGCGCGCGCGCTGGCTGGCGGTGGCCTTATTGGGGACGTTGATCGTCAGTGTGCTGACGCTGATCTTCGCCGGTGCCATCAGCTTCCTGCTGCACGAAGCAGAGAACCCCGGCGCTTCCCTCGATAAATTCATGGGCGTGGTCGACCGCGCGCGCGGACAACTGCCACCGTTCATCGACGCTTACCTGCCGGCCAGTGCCGCGGAGTTTCGAGTGGCGATTGGCGAGTGGGTGAGCAAGCACCTCAGTGATTTGCAACTGGTGGGCAAGGACGCGGCGCACATGTTCGTGACGCTGCTGATCGGCATGGTGCTCGGCGCGATTATCGCCTTGCAGCGCGTGCCGGATCTGACCAAACGCAAACCGCTGGCGGCGGCACTGTTCGAYCGYCTGCACCTGYTGGTCCAGGCGTTTCGCAACATCGTSTTCGCCCAGATCAAGATCTCCCTGCTCAACACCKTCTTCACCGGGATYTTCCTGGCGSTGATCCTGCCGCTGTTCGGCATCAAGCTGCCGCTGACCAAAACCCTGATCGTGCTGACGTTCCTGCTCGGCCTGCTGCCGGTGATCGGCAACCTGATGTCGAACACCCTGATCACCATCGTCGGCCTGTCGCTGTCGATCTGGGTTGCCGTGGCGGCGCTGGGTTATCTGATTTTTATCCACAAGCTCGAATACTTCCTCAACGCGCGCATCGTCGGCGGGCAGATCAGTGCCAAGTCGTGGGAGTTGCTGCTGGCGATGCTGGTGTTCGAGGCCGCGTTCGGCCTGCCGGGAGTGGTGGCGGGGCCGATTTACTACGCGTATCTGAAGAGTGAGTTGAAGCAGGTGGGGATGGTTTGATCCGAAAGATGCAGGCTCTGGTCTGACGCTTTCGCTGGCAAGCCAGCTCCTGCAAGGGCGACGCAATCCTGTAGGAGCTGGCTTGCCAGCGAAGGGGGAACCACTGAATCTGGATCAGTCCATCGAGCCGTAACGCTTGGCCGCTTCAATCGCCAGACCACTGCCGATACTGCCAAAGATATTCCCTTCCACATGCCGCGCATTCGGCAACATCGCCGAAACACTGTTGCGCAGCGCCGGAATCCCGCTCGAGCCACCGGTGAAGAACACCGTATCGACCTGATCGACCCGCACATCGGCGTCTGCCAGCAGCTGGGTGACGCTGTTGCGCACCCGCTCCAGCAGGCTGTCGATGGCCGACTCGAACAGTGCACGGCTCAAGTCCACGCTCAGGCCCGCTTCAATGCGATCCAGTGGCACGTGACGGTTGTCGGCGTGGGTCAGCTGGATCTTGGTTTCTTCCACTTCCATGGCCAGCCAGTGCCCGGCGCGCTGTTCGATCAGCTTGAACAGGCGATCGATGCCGCCGGTGTCCTCGATGTCGTAGCGCATGCTGCCCAGGGCCAGTTGCGACTTCTGCGAGTAAACCGAGTTGATGGTGTGCCAGGTCGCCAGGTTCATGTGGTGGCTGGTGGGCATGTAGGCGCCGCTCTTCATGCGGCTGCCGTAGCCGAACAGCGGCATCAGGCCTTGCAGGCTGAGCTGTTTGTCGAAGTCGGTTCCGCCGATGTGCACACCGCCGGTGGCGAGGATGTCCTCGTGACGGTTATCCACACCCCGACGCTCCGGCGACAGGCGCACCAGCGAGAAGTCGGAGGTACCACCGCCGATGTCGACGATCAGTACCAGCTCTTCTTTCTCGATGGTCGACTCGTAGTCGAACGCGGCGGCAATCGGCTCGTACTGGAACGAGACTTCCTTGAAACCGATCTTGCGCGCCACGTCGACCAGGGTGTCTTCGGCTTCCTTGTCGGCCATCGGGTCATCGTCGACAAAAAACACCGGCCGACCCAGTACCACTTCTTCGAATTCCCGACCGGCGGCGGCTTCGGCGCGGCTCTTGAGCTGGCCGATGAACAGCCCGAGCAGGTCCTTGAACGGCATCGCCGTGCCCAGGACGCTGGTGTCGTGCTTGATCAGCTTGGAACCCAGCAGGCTCTTGAGCGAGCGCATCAGGCGGCCTTCGTAGCCTTCCAGGTACTCGTGCAGCGCCAGCCGGCCGTACACCGGGCGACGCTCCTCGATATTGAAGAAGACCACCGACGGCAGGGTGATCTTGTCGTCCTCCAGCGCGATCAGCGTTTCCACGCCGGGGCGCAGCCAGCCGACAGTGGAGTTGGACGTGCCAAAGTCGATACCCAAGGCACAGGCTGGAGATGCGTTGTTCATGTCTTTCAGGTTCCGGTTAAAAAACGGCCGCGCAGTGTATGTCAGAGCGCGCCAGATTCGAAGGCCGGTTATCTGCTAATTCTTCGCAGACAATGCCTTGAAAGATGGGGCATCCCCCCCAAACTACCCTGCATCAACCGGACAGCCGCGGGAGTGCTCGCAAGAAGCCCCGCCTGCTGCCGATAAACTTCTGCTGCGCTGCCCGGTCACAAATTTGAGATCGGTCAAACCAATGGCTGCAAACAAGCGCATGCTGTGGCCTGTGGCGCGATTCTGATAACGGATGGTGATTCCTTCGATGGACTTCAAAGACTATTACAAGATTCTCGGTGTGGAGCCGACCGCAGACGACAAGGCGATCAAGGCCGCCTATCGCAAGCTGGCGCGCAAATACCACCCCGACGTCAGCAAGGAAAAGGACGCCGAGGCCAAGTTCAAGGACGCCTCGGAAGCCTATGAAGCGCTGAAAAGCGCCGATAAACGCGCCGAATACGATGATTTGCGCCGCTATGGCCAGCACGGCCAGCCATTCCAGGGGCCACCGGGCTGGCAGAGCCGTGGCGGTTTCGGTGGTGGCGGCCAGGACACGGGCGATTTTTCGGACTTTTTCAGTTCGATATTCGGTAATCGTGGACCAGGCTTTGGTGGTGGTGGACAGTCGCGTCGCAGCACCGGACGCCGAGGGCAAGACGTGGAAATGGAGCTTGGGGTTTTTCTCGAAGAAACACTGTCGACCGAGTCGAAGAAGGTCACCTTCCAGGTACCGCAGTACAACGCGGCCGGCCAGCATGTGAGCAACACCAGCAAAAGCCTGAACGTGAAGATCCCCGCCGGCGTGAGCGACGGCGAGCGCATTCGCCTCAAGGGGCAGGGCGCTCCGGGCGTGGGTGGCGGCGCAAATGGCGACCTGTACCTGACGATCCGTTTTGCCCCGCACCCGAAATTCGATGTCGAAGGCGAGAACCTGATCATCACCTTGCCGCTGGCACCGTGGGAACTGGCACTGGGTGCCGAAGTCGCCGTGCCGACCCTGACCGGCAAGATCAACCTCAAGGTACCGGCGGGCAGCCAGAACGGCCAGCGCATGCGCGCCAAGGGCCATGGCCTGATGAACAAGGCCGGTGAGCGCGGTTACCTGTTCGTACAACTGAAGGCTGTCATGCCCAAGAAGTCCGACGATGACATCAAGGCCCTGTGGCAGGAACTGGCGAAAAAAGCCGCGTTCGATCCGAGAGAACACTTCTGAACCCAGACATGGAGTAGCCCGTCATGAGCAGCCCCCTGATCGTTCAACTGAACCTGGCAGAATTCTGTGAGGCGGCCGATTTGTCGGACGTCCATGTGATCGAAATCGTCGAACACGGCATCCTCGAACCTCAGGGCGCCCAGCCCAAGGACTGGCGATTCAACGATTATGAGCTGACCCTGGCCAAACGCGCCGTCAAGCTGCGGTGCGATCTGGAGCTGGAATGGGAAGGCGTCGCCCTGGCGCTGGACCTGCTTGAAGAGGTCCAGCAGCTGCGGGCGGAGAATCGAATGCTCAAACAGCGGTTGGGGCGGCTGCTGATCGAGTAAGAGTTCTGGTGTTTTTGTGTTGGCTGCCAGGTTGCTTTCGCAAGCAGGTGATTGCTGTGAACACAGGATTTGTGAACAGCACGATCCATTGCAGGAGCGAGCTTGCTCGCGATGAACGATAACGCGGTCCCCCTGCCTCATATTGTCCTGGGGAACACCACCGCCGATAAAAGCAGGCACATTCGTGGTTGTGTGGTGCGGTAAATAGATATTTTCGGCACCTGGATTTTCGAATGCACAGGGCTGTTTTTTGTACATTGAACCAACGATTATTTGCACTTTTGTTCACGGGACAAACGCATGACCATAGGGCCCCAATCAATGGTTTGAAGGTGTTCAAGACATGCCTGAATTGCAAGGAAGCAATCCAACAGGGCCGTCAAGTCCGGCAACAAAGGAAGACAACGGGGTTCATCACCAACGGATAAAACCGTTGATCCCCAAGGCGATTACCGAAGCACCACGGGCCAGGCTCCTGACGGCGGTGGATGTACAGCCGACGTTCCCCTCCTGGTATCTGAAAGCCCGACCGGTGGACCGCGACTATCTCAAGCAACTCATCGACGAGCGCTGGCGCCTGCAAGGGCGGCTGGACGAATTGCTCGGCGATTTACAGCACGATATCAAGGCCTTTGCCGAGCCGTTGCTCAAAACCCTGTTGCTCTCGAACTTCAACGAGCATGGCAATCCGAATGACCTGCAATTGCGCCTGTATGTGCCGAACAACATCGCCGGTGTAATCGATAACCAGGCCAGTACTATCCGTCGCTCCTCGCTGCTCGAAGCAGCGCTGCACAACTTCGAAGAGGATGAAACCCGTGATGATGCGTTTCGCAGCGGCTCCGCGGTGTTACGCAAGGACTTTCGTGGCGACCTGCGCGAGATCAAGGTCATCACCCCGCAAAAATTTGCGGCGCTGTGCCGACGCCTCGACATTGGCGGACAATACCAGACCCACATCAAGTCATTGCTCACCCCCGCAGATGCCAATGCCGCTCGCCTGCTCAAGGAGCATTCGATCGCCAGTGACAAAGCGGCCCTCAAACTGGCGTCGACGACGGCGTATCTCAAGGGCGATATCGGCCTGCACGGTTACGCAACGATCGGCGGATTGATCGACGGCAAGTCTGATATCCAGTGGTATGGCCGTCCGTTGCAAAGTCATCGTTTGTCGCTTATGGGCTGCCAGATGACCGGCGTTGTGCTGTTCAGTGCGGTGGCCGAACCTACAGCGGTCAAAAAGGCCATTGATGGCCTGACGCCCGATGCACGCAAGCATTGGCTTGATTTCTCCCGACGGGCAACGTCCTCGCTACCCAATGGCCTCGATACCTTTCGCCTGCTCAAGGCTTTTTTCGCCAACGGCCCGAAAGGCGTGGTGGAAGAGATGCTGCGCAAGGACGAAATCTACCGCCAGAATCGGCTGAGCGGGCATCTGATCGCCTGGGTACCGGATGACCCGGACCATCCGCTGAAGGAATATGCCTCGCTCACCGACTTCATGAAAACGCTGATCGGCCAACTGCGTGAAAGTGACTACCAGGGGTTTTTCAGTCGTTTTGTCGCACAGAAAGACAAGGCGATTTTTTTCAGCCGGGTTAATGAACGGCTCAAAACCATCACCTGGCAACAGCGCGAACCGCTGGATATGGGGCCATGGTGGCGAGAAACGCCGGTCGAAAACCCTGATGCGGAACCTGTCACTCATCTGATCAGCGACGACCTGTGGGACCGTCTGTTTCGTGAGCGCCGCGACAAAGCCATCGCCGATGCCCGATTGATCGCGGTGCCGACCGATGACGAAGACGCCAACGCTCGCTGGAAACGCCTGAGCGGCTATCTGGACATCGCCTGGAACGTGTTCAACTTTGGTGCAATGCTGGTGCCGGTGCTGGGGCCGGCCATGCTGGGCCTGATGGCCGCGCAATTGCTGGCGGAGCTGGTCGAGGGCATTGAAGACTGGAGCAAGGGTGACGTCGAAGAGGGCGCGGCGCACATCAACAGTTTCTTGCTCAACGGTGCGCAATTGGCCCTGATGTTCATTGGGCACGTGCTGCCCAAAGGCCCCACGCCGATCAGACCATCCCCCCTGATCGACAGCCTTAAACCGGTGGAACTGCCCAACGGAAAAACGCGTCTGATCAAACCCGATCATGCACCTTATGAGCACCGCCTGACGCTGCCCGAAACCGCAACGCCCGATGACCTCGGCGTCATCGAGCATGACGGGCGCAAAGTGCTGCCGCTCGAGGGCAAGCAATTCGTGCTCAAGGAGGATCCGCTCACCGGACAGCCTCGACTGCAACATCCCAGGCGGCCGGATGCCTATCAGCCGAACATCGAACACAACGGTGCTGGCGCCTGGCACACGGAGTTCGAACAACCGATGGAATGGGACAAGGGCAAGCTGTTGCGGCGTCTCGGTCCATCAGTGGATGGGATCAGTGACGAAGTGCTGGAGCAGGTGCGGCATGTCAGCGGTGTCGAGGAAGGCGTACTACGTCGTATGCATGTCGAAAATGATCCACCGGCGCCCTTGCTCATGGACACGCTGAAGCGCTTCAAGGCTTACGCGGACGCCGACAAGCTCAGTGCGCAAATCCTGAATGGTCAGGTGCCGCAGGAACTGTCGGAGAAAGTGACGGGGTTTGTTACTGCGTTACATGGCTGGCCAGAATCCAGGGCCCTGGTGCTGAAAGCCGATGCCGCTTCGGGCCGACCGTCACTGAATTTCGGTGCAGCTGAGGCTACGCCTGAAAATACCCTCAACATTTCCCGGGCCGATGTTTGCGAAGGCCGACTGCCGACACGAGTGGTTGACGCCCTCAGCGAGGCGCAATTGCAGGACTGGTTCGGCAGTGAAGTTGCGAAAGAACGCTCGGCGCGTATTGCCGAGCTGCAAAAACGCATCGCTCGCCAGGCGCAAGACAGCCAAAAAACACTGTTCGATACGTTGTACGAGGCCCGGGAAACCACCAGCGATGCACGGATAAACCTGCTGAAGCGGGATTTTCCGGAGCTGTCGAACGCCGCCGCACAAGCCCTGCTGGACGATGCCGCTGAAGCCGAGTTGTTGAAGTTGACCCGAAACAGACGGATCCCGTTGCGCTTGCGCGAAATGGCGCGCAAGTCTGTGTTCGGCTTGCGTTTGAGTCGCGCCTATGAAGGGCTTTATCTAGACGGATTGAGCAATGCCGACACCGACCGGCTGGCGCTGCATACCCTGGCAAACTGGCCGAAATGGCCAAAGGAGATGCGCATCGAAGTCCGTGCGTTCTCCTTCACCGGCGCACTGCATGACAGCGTTGGTCCGGTCGATGCCTCGGTGCGCAAGGTGTTGGTCATGCGCGAAGACGGGCGCTATGAAGCTTACGACCATGAGGGTGGCCATCTGCATGGAGCGGACGATCTGCACGGGGCATTGCTGCATGCCTTGCCCGATGCCGACCGCAAAACGCTGGGGTTTGAGATCAATCAGGGGGCGCAACTGCGTCAGGCTGTTAAACAATCGCCGCTGTCACACGACACGTTCTCGAAAACCCTGCTGGATCATCCGATACGCAAGCCTGCTTACGACCCGCAGGTCATGCGTTTGCGTGGCGGAATGCGCCCTTACAGGATGTACTCACAAGACACGGATCTTTTGCGATTTCGCACAGAAACACTCTATCCAGGCCTGGATGACAGTCAGGTACAGGCGCTTCTGAACGATTTTGGTGATTGGGCCAACCAGCGACTGACTGCGTTGGAAACCGAGTTCAACCGCTTCAATGATTCAATGCGTCGTTGGGTCAACCAACCTACCCAATCCTGGCGCCTTACAGCCGACGGAGCCGCGGAGTGGCAATCCAGAACCGATCTCTACGCGAAACTCCGCCGCTGCTGGCAGCGCACCGGACCGGCGGGCGTTGAGGCCCCCGGAATCGTGGCGCCGCAAGCATTGAATCTGGATGGTTTCCCTCTGGACAGGCATTTGGCGACGATACCTGAACTGGCGGCCAGTTTTGATCACGTCACCGAACTCAGTCTGAACAACGTACGACTGCGTAATGAACAGGTCGGATTCCTGCGGCCATTCCGGCAATTGCGCCAGTTGAACATGACGCAAAACAGATTGACCCTGTTTCCTCAAGAGATCGGCAACATGCGCCAGCTGACTCATCTGGTGCTCAGCGATAACAACATCTCCCTGGACAACGAGGGGATCGCCCACCTCAGGGGACTGACCCGCTTGCGCCTGTTGCGTCTGGACAACAACCCGTTGCGCTTGCCGCCTGATGTCAGTCGTATGCCCAGCTTGCAGGCGATAACCCTTGAACATTGCCAGCTCAATACCTGGCCCACGGGTTACTTTGGCCGGAATCGCCCGCGCAGCATTTATCTGAACCTTGAGTTCAACGTGCTCACGCAAATTCCCGAAATGGCGCCCGGTTCCTTCCGCGCGGAGTTGCTGGCGCGCACATTCTTTACTCGTGAGGAGGGCTGGATTTCGCCCGAGAACCTTGAACGGGTGCGCACGTACATCGAATCGATCGGTCTGGACCCTGATCGAGCCTATCCCCCACGCAGTGTTCTCGACAGTTCCGAATGGGGAGAAGGGCTGAGCAACGCAGAATGGAATGCGAAACAGGAGATCTGGGACAACGTCGAAGACGAGTATGGCTCGCTGCCGTTTTTCAATAGAATCCGGCGCTTGACCGAGTCCTATGATTTCAAGGCCGACGACAAAAGTTATCGTACCGAACTCACCGCCAAAGTTTGGCGCATGCTCGAGGCCATGGCCGAAAGAACCGAGTTACGGGAAAAGCTGTTTGCCGAGGCGACCAGCACCACCAACTGTGTCGATGGCGGCACTCAGTTGTTCAATGCCATGGGCGTCGAGGTATTAGTGCACGAGGCCCGTGCATTGGCCAATCCGGGGCTGGTGGAAGCCGAGCTGCTGCAACTGGCGAGGGGCAAGTCGCGTCTGGACGAACTGGGCAGGATTGCCCGCGAGCGTGTTGCTGAGCGCTTGCGGGCCGGAGAAACCTTTTATCGCCCCGGAACTGAAGGTGGAACCATCGATGAAGTCGAGGTGCATTTGGCTTACATGACGGATCTGGCGGAACGCCTGGATCTGCCATGGCAAGCGCGAGGCATGCAGTTTCGGGCTATTTCCAAGGTGAGCAAGGAGATGATCGAGGCGGCCTGCCAACGTGTGCTGGCTCTGGAAGAAGGGGGGTTGCTGACTGAGCGGATCCTTGAGCAACCGATCTGGCAAACCTTCATGGAAACGACCTATCGGCAGGAATTCGATGCCCTCAAGCTGAGGCTGGAAAACGCTGAGGATGAAGACATATTTCAGGCCATCAAGGCGCTCGAAAAAACGTTGACCCGGCAGGCTCTGGGCCGAGCCAAACTGGACAAGGTGAACACCAAAATCGGTAGCTGACCCGCAAGCCCCGAACGCCTGGCGTCCGGGGCTTCTTTCATTGCTCAGAACAGGAAATAGCGCTGGGCCATCGGCAAGCTTTCCGCCGGCTCACACCACAGCAATACGCCGTCAGCCTTGACCTGATAGGTCTGCGGATCGACGTCAATATTCGGCAGGTAGTCGTTGTGGATCAGGTCGGTTTTCTGCACGTCGCGGCAACCTTTGACCACGGCGATTTTTTTCTTCAAACCCAAGGCTTCAGGCAGTCCGGCCTTCTGTGCAGCCTGGCTGATAAAGGTCATGCTGGTGGCGTGCAGCGAACCGCCGAAGCTGGCGAACATCGGGCGGTAATGCACCGGTTGTGGCGTCGGGATAGAGGCATTGGCGTCGCCCATCAGGCTGGCCGCAATGGCACCACCCTTGAGAATCAGCGTCGGTTTCACGCCGAAAAACGCCGGGCGCCAGAGCACCAGATCGGCCCATTTACCCACTTCCACCGAGCCGACTTCATGGCTGATGCCGTGGGTGATCGCCGGGTTGATGGTGTATTTGGCGATGTAGCGCTTGGCGCGGAAGTTGTCGTTGCCTTCGCCGTCAGCGGGCAATGGGCCACGCTGCTTTTTCATTTTGTCGGCGGTCTGCCAGGTGCGCGTGATGACTTCGCCGACGCGGCCCATGGCCTGGCTGTCGGAGCTGATCATCGAGAACGCGCCGAGGTCGTGGAGGATGTCTTCGGCGGCAATCGTCTCGCGACGAATGCGGCTTTCGGCGAAGGCCACGTCTTCGGCAATGCTCGGGTCGAGGTGGTGGCAGACCATCAGCATGTCGAGGTGTTCGTCGATGGTGTTGCGGGTGAACGGCCGGGTCGGGTTGGTGGAGCTCGGTAGTACGTTGGCAAAACCGCAGGCCTTGATGATGTCCGGCGCGTGACCGCCACCGGCACCTTCGGTGTGATAGGTGTGAATGGTGCGGCCCTTGAAGGCGGCGAGGGTGGTTTCGACGAAGCCCGACTCGTTGAGGGTGTCGGTGTGGATCGCCACCTGCACATCGTACTGATCGGCCACGCTCAGGCAATTGTCGATGCTCGCCGGCGTGGTGCCCCAGTCTTCGTGGAGCTTGAGGCCGATGGCGCCGGCCTTGACCTGTTCGATCAACGGCTCCGGCAGGCTGGCGTTACCCTTGCCGGTCAGGCCGATGTTCATCGGGAACGCGTCGGCAGCCTGAAGCATGCGCGCCAGGTGCCATGGCCCGGAGGTGCACGTGGTCGCATTGGTGCCGGTGGCCGGCCCGGTGCCGCCGCCGATCATGGTGGTAACGCCGCTCATCAACGCCTCTTCGATCTGCTGTGGGCAGATGAAGTGGATGTGGGTATCGATGCCGCCGGCGGTGAGGATCATGCCTTCACCGGCGATCACTTCAGTGCTGGCGCCAATGGCGATGTTGACGTTGGGCTGGATGTCCGGGTTGCCGGCCTTGCCGATCGCCGCGATGCGCCCGTCCTTGAGGCCGACATCGGCCTTGACGATGCCCCAGTGATCGATGATCAGCGCGTTGGTGATCAGGGTATCGACGACCTCGGCGGCCAGTAACTGGCTCTGACCCTGGCCGTCGCGGATGACTTTGCCGCCACCGAATTTCACTTCTTCGCCGTAGGTGGTGAAGTCCTGTTCCACTTCGATCCACAACTCGGTATCGGCCAGGCGAACCTTGTCACCGACGGTGGGACCGAACATGTCGGCGTAGGCTTGTCTTGAGATTTTCATGCGCTTGCCTTGGGATTCAATTGATTTGGAGACCGCTCGCATTACTCGCTATCGCAGCCTCGCTGCGCTCGGCAGCTCCTACGGGTGTTCACACAGCATTCGCGCGCCCGGTCCCTGTAGGAGCTGTCGAGCGAAGCGAGGCTGCGATCTTTTGGGAGCACCGCATTTGTCAGTCGAGGTCACCCATGATTCGCCCGGCAAAGCCGAACACCCGACGATGCCCCGCCAAATCCACCAACTCCACCTCACGGGTCTGCCCCGGTTCGAAACGCACCGCCGTGCCAGCCGGGATGTTCAGGCGCATACCACGACTGGCGTTGCGGTCGAACGACAGCGCGTCGTTGGTTTCGAAAAAGTGGTAATGCGAGCCGACCTGGATCGGCCGATCACCACTGTTGGCCACTTTCAGACTGATCGTGCGCCGACCGACGTTGAGCTCGATCTCGCCTGGCTGGATCTGGTATTCACCGGGAATCATCACATCA
>NZ_JBFUIC010000032.1:0-34493 GCF_056402075.1 Pseudomonas sp. P4_C3 | reverse complement strand
GGTGAGCATAATGACCCCCTGTGGTGTAGCGCCCCAATGGAGCAAGTTGACGGTACCGCGCGACGTTCTACGTTCTGTACTTAAGCTGTAGTTGGCTAACGGTCTTCGCGCCAGCATCGCATAGCCAAAGAAGGGATTGAAACAAAACTGTCATGAAACCGTGTTCACGCAGGCATGCAAAAGGGGCCCGAAGGCCCCGATTTTATGTAGGAGCGAGCTTGCTCGCGATGGTCGTTAACGAAAACGCGTGTTTACGAGGTAAACACGGAGCGCTCGAGTCCATCGCGAGCAAGCTCGCTCCTACATAAAATCGGGGCCTTCGGGCCCCTTTTGCATGCCTGCGTGAACACGGTTTCATGACAGTTTTGTTTCAATCCCTTCTTTGGCTATGCGATGCTGGCGCGAAGACCGTTAGCCAACTACAGCTTAAGTACAGAACGTAGAACGTCGCGCGGTACCGTCAACTTGCTCCATTGGGGCGCTACACCACAGGGGGTCATTATGCTCACCCTGCTCAATTTGCTTTCTGCCGTGGCCCTGCTGATCTGGGGCACGCACATCGTCCGAACCGGCATCCTGCGGGTCTACGGCACCAATTTGCGCCATGTCATCAGCCATAACATGTCCAACCGCTGGCTGGCTTTCGTCTCCGGGATCGCCGTGACGGCGATGGTCCAGAGCAGCAACGCCACCGCCATGCTGGTCACTTCCTTTGTCGGCCAGGGCCTGATGGCGCTGACCCCGGCACTGGTCACCATGCTCGGTGCCGATGTCGGTACGGCCCTGATGGCGCGGGTGCTGACGTTCGATCTGTCGTGGTTGTCGCCCCTGCTGATTTTTGCCGGGGTGATTTTCTTTCTGTCGCGCAAGCAGACCCGACTCGGGCAGATGGGCCGTGTCGCCATTGGCTTGGGCTTGATCATTCTGGCGCTGCAACTGATTGTCGAAGCCGCGCATCCGATTACCCATGCCAAAGGGGTGAAGGTGATTTTCGCCTCGCTCACCGGCGACCTCCTGCTCGACGCCCTGGTCGGCGCGCTGTTCGCGATGGTTTCCTATTCCAGCCTGGCCGCAGTGTTGCTCACCGCGACTCTGGCGGGCGCCAACGTGATCAGCCTGCCGGTGGCCATCGGGCTGGTGATCGGCGCCAATATCGGCAGCGGCGTACTCGCCTTCCTCAGCACCAGCATGCAGAACGCCGCCGGGCGGCAAGTGGCGCTGGGCAGCCTGCTGTACAAACTGATTGGTCTTTTATTGATCATTCCGGTACTTGATCCGCTGGTGCGCTGGCTCGATGGCCTCGACTTCAGCCCTCAGGAAATGGTCATCGGCTTTCACCTGCTCTACAACACCGTGCGCTGTCTGATCCTGCTGCCCAGTGTCGGGCCGATGGCCAGATTTTGTGCCTGGGTACTGCCGGAGCGCCTGCAGGCCAACGGCACGGCCAAGCCCCGGCACCTTGACCCCACAGCGTTGGTCACGCCCGGTTTGGCGCTGGCCAACGCGGCCCGGGAAACCCTGCGCATGGGCGACCTGATCGACAACATGCTCGAAGCCATGCTCGACGTGTTGCGCGGCAAGCAAACCGCCGTCACCCAGGAAATGCGCCGCCTGACTGACGATGTCGAAGCGCTCTACAGCGCGATCAAGTTGTATCTGGCGCAAATGCCCCGGGAAGATCTCAGCGATCAGGACAGTCGGCGCTGGGCGGAAATCATCGAACTGGCGATCAACCTGAAACTCGCCAGCGATTTGATCGAACGCATGCTGCGCAAGGTCCAGCAGCAGAAAACCTCGCAGCGCCGGTCGTTTTCCGAAGTCGGGCTGGACGAATTGACCGGGTTGCAGACGCAGTTGATTTCCAACCTGCGACTCGGGATGTCGGTGTTTCTCAGCGCCGACCCGGAAAGCGCTCGCCAGTTGGTGCGTGAAAAACGTCGTTTCCGTGCACAGGAGCGGCGCCTGGCCCATGCTCATGTCAGCCGTTTGCAACGTAAAATCGTGCAGAGTATCGAAACCAGTTCGTTGCACCTGGAGCTGATCGCCGACATGAAGCGTCTGAATTCGCTGTTTTGCAGCAGTGCCTACGTGGTGCTGGAAACATCAGACACCGGCGCGCTGGTGGTCGACGATTTGACTGACATTACGCATTCACCCTGAACGTCCACAGTTACTTGAAGTCTGTTGAACTCACGCTAGCCGTACGGAAGCTTGTTATGCGTTGCCTGTTGTTCGCCTGCCTGTTGCTTGGTTCTTTTCCGTCGCTGGCCCTGGATCGCTTCCAGGTCGAGGGCTACACCCTGCGCAACGGTTTGCAGTTGCTACTCAAACCCGGCACTGACCGCGGGCATGTGGCGATCCGGCTGGTGGTCGGCGTTGGCCTGGACGATTTCAATTGCGAAGAAAAGGAATTGCCGCATCTGCTGGAACACCTGTTGTTCAGCGGCATCGACGCCAGTGGCGAAGGTGGCCTGGAAGAACGCATGCAGGCCCTGGGCGGTGAGTGGAACGCCTTCACCAGCAATGCCGATACGACTTTCGTCATCGAAGCGCCGGCGAAAAACCAGCGCAAGGTGCTCGACCTGCTGCTGGCGCTGCTGACCCAGACCCGTTTCGACGACAACGCCATCCACGCGGCCAAGCAAGTGGTCGAGCGTGAAGACGGTGGCCACTACTCGCACCTGCAACGCTGGCTCGATCGTCAGGACCTCGGCCACACGGCTAGCAACCAACTGGCCGTGGAGCTGGGCCTCAAGTGCCCGGAGCGTGCGCAAGTCGATGATCTGACCCATGAGCAACTGGAGCAGGTGCGCAAGGACTGGTATGCGCCGAACAACATGACCCTGATCGTGGTCGGCGACCTCGACAAGTTGCTGCCGGCCTATCTGGAGCGGGCGTACGGCGCGCTGGACGCGATTACGCCTGGCGAGCATCCGCCGCTGCCGCAAATCCAGGCCAGCGCCGCCCATGAGCGCACCTTGACCCACGGTCTGGTCGGCAACAGCGCCAAGTTGCACTGGCTGGTGCCGGAGCCGGTGCTGGACGACGGGCACGACCAAACCTTCGATTTGCTCAAGGACTACCTGGATTGGGCGCTCTATCGGCAGCTGCGCCTGGCTCACGCTTTGTCCTACGGCCCGTGGGCGGAACGCGAGGTGTTCGGCGGCGTGGGTTTCATGAGCCTCAATGCCGACCTTGAACGCGACGACGTGCTCGCGGCCGAACAAGTGCTCGATGACTTGAAGGCCGGACTGCTCAAGGACGGCCTCAATGCCGACACCTTCAACCGCCTCAAACAGGCCGCGATTGCCCGTCAGGCCTGGGCCGTACAAGGCAACAGCGCGTTGGCCGACTACTACTGGAGCGCCATCGGTGATTACGAGGACGGCCGCTTCACTGCCCCGGCCCGTGAGCTGCAAGGGGTGACGCTGGAAGAGGCGAACAAGGCCGTGCGTGAGCTGCTGTTGCAGCCGGGGTATTTGCGGATCGAGAAGCCGCTGTTCAGCTATGACCAGTTGATGTGGTTGGCGGTCGGGGGGGCGGGCTTGATCATGTTGATGCTGGTGGGCTGGCGTTTGCATCGCAGGAAGTAACCATTCCATGTGACAACGGACTGATAGACCTTGCCGGTTACCTGTGGGAGCGAGCTTGCTCGCGATAGCGGATTGTCAGCCGACGAAAAATGTTGGATGTGCCGACCTCATCGCGAGCAAGCTCGCTCCCACAGGTGCGCGGTGTAACTGACCGTGAGCCCTCGCCACAGAGTCGCACCAACGGTACCCTGTCGAGGTTTTTTCCTACGACGACTGTGAAACCGCCGAATGCAAAACCTGACCCTTTTCGTACAGCGCATCCTTGAATTGATGAAGCGCTACCCTGGGGTCATTGCGCTCTGTGGTTTCATCTCCGGGGTGGGCAGTTTCATTCTGGTCGATCGCCAGCAAGGCCTGGCGAGCTGGATCACCACCATCATGCTGATCAGCTGGATCTGGTTGATGCTGGAAAACAGCCTGACCAAGCTGTTCACGCGCATTTTCAAGCGCGAAATACCGGAACCCTTGCTGCGTTACGCAACGCAGATGATCCATCAGGAAAGCCTGTTCTTTGTCCTGCCGTTCTTCTTCATCACCACGACGTGGAACAGCGGCCAGCTGGTTTTCACCGGGCTGCTGGGCGTCGCGGCGCTGATTTCGATCATCGACCCGCTCTACTACAAGTGGCTGGCGCCACGGCGCTGGGCGTTTCTGGCCCTGCACACCCTGACCCTGTTCGCCGCCCTGCTCACTGCGTTGCCGGTGATCATGCACCTGACCACCGCACAAAGTTTCAAATGGGCGCTGGGCATCTCGGTGCTGTTGTCGTTTCCGAGCCTGGCGTCGATCTTCCCGATTCGTACCATACGCAGTGCGTTGGCGATTTTGAGTATCACCCTGGGCATTGGCGTCGTTGGTTGGGAGCTGCGCTCGTGGGTGCCGCCGGCGACGCTGTGGATGACCGACGTGGCCATCAGCACGCAAATGCAGGACCGCACGCCTGGTGCCAGCCTCGAAGAAGTCAGTGCCGAACAGATACGCAATGGCGGGCTCTACGCGTACACCGCGATCAACGCCCCGCGTGGCCTGGACGAGCGGATTTATCACGTCTGGCAGTTCAACGGTAAAGAGGTCGACCGCATTCCTCTGGATATTCACGGCGGGCGCAAGGAAGGTTACCGGGCCTGGACCCACAAGCAGAATTTCCCGGGCAACCCGGCTGGCAAATGGCAGGTTCGGGTGCTGACCGAAGATGGCCAGGTCATCGGCGTGCTGCGCTTCAAAGTCACGGACAGCACAGCGATCAAAGAAAAGTAATCCGGTTCGTGCTATTACGTAGGCTGCGTAATCACTGAACAAGCACGGAGCTTATGATCAGCAGCACGATGGCCGGCAACGCCCGATTAGACACGTCGCTTACCCCTGCGCGGTTGCGGGTGACGGGCGACTGGACGCTTACCCATTACGCTGACCTCAAACTGTTGAGCGAAAAGCTCCACGGCCAGTACGACGYCAACACCCCCATCGATCTCAACGGTCTCGGCGCCCTCGACACCGCCGGCGCCTCGCTATTGGTAGAGCTGCTCGGCTCCGAGCGCATTGGCCGCTCCGCCGAACATCCTGATTGCACACTCTGCGCCGCCGATCGGGCGTTGCTGCAAACCGTCTACTGCTCGTTGACCGATTTCTGCATACCGATCAAGGAGCCGGAAGTCAGCGTTACCATTCAGTTGCTGACCCGCATTGGTCGCGCTGTGGACATCGTCTGGCAGGACACCCTGCAACTGCTGGGTTTCGTCGGCCTGATCATCGAAACCATCGTCCGCGGCCTGTTCCGTCCCAAGCGCTGGCGCGTCACACCGATGATCGCCCATATCGAACAGACCGGTCTCGACGCCGCCCCCATCGTTGCGTTGCTGACTTTTCTGGTGGGCGCCGTGGTGGCGTTTCTCGGGTCGACGGTGCTGGCCACTTTCGGCGCCACCGTCTTCACCGTGGACCTGGTGGGGTTTGCCTTCCTGCGCGAGTTCGGTGTGTTGCTGACTGCGATCCTGATGGCCGGGCGCACCGCCAGTGCGTTCACGGCGCAAATCGGTTCGATGAAGGCCAACGAGGAAATCGACGCCATCCGCACCCTGGGTCTCGATCCCGTGGAGTTGCTGGTGGTGCCGCGGGTCCTGGCGTTGCTGATCGCCCTGCCGATGCTGACCTTCCTGGCGATGCTGTCGGGGATTATCGGCGGTGCCGTGGTCTGCGCGCTGGCGCTGGATATCTCGCCGGCGATGTTCCTGTCGCTACTGCAAACGGACATCGGCGTTCAGCACTTTCTGGTGGGGATCGTCAAAGCACCGGTCTTCGCCTTCCTTATCGCTGCCATCGGTTGTCTTGAAGGCTTCAAGGTCAGTGGCAGCGCCGAGTCCGTCGGCGCCCACACCACGTCGAGCGTGGTGCAGTCGATTTTCGTGGTGATCGTGATGGATGCGATAGCCGCGATGTTTTTCATGGAGATGGGTTGGTGAGTCGTGTCCCCCGTGCGCCCTCCGAGGCGGTGATTGAAGTCCGTGGACTGTGCAACCGCTTTGGCCRCCAGAGCGTGCACGAGAACCTCGACCTGGACTTGTACAAAGGCGAGATCCTCGCCGTGGTCGGCGGCTCCGGCAGCGGCAAATCGGTACTGCTGCGCAGCATTGTCGGGCTGCGCCAGCCCAGCGAAGGCGTGGTGAAAGTCTTCGGGAAAAACCTGCCGTCCTTGTCCGAACACGAGCGTTCGCTGGTGGAGCGGCGATTCGGCGTGCTGTTCCAGAAAGGCGCGCTGTTCTCTTCGCTGACCGTAACCGAGAACGTCGCCCTGCCGCTGATCGAACACGCCGGCTTGAGCCGCAACGACGCCGAGCACCTGGCAGCGGTGAAAATGGCCCTGGCCGGGTTGCCGCTGTCGGCGGCGGAGAAGTATCCCTCGTCGCTGTCCGGTGGCATGATCAAGCGTGCCGCGCTGGCCCGGGCATTGGCGCTGGATCCGGACATCCTGTTTCTCGACGAGCCCACCGCCGGCCTCGATCCGATCGGTGCCGCTGCGTTCGACCAATTGATCCTGACCCTGCGCGATGCTCTGGGCCTGAGTGTCTTTCTGGTGACTCACGACCTCGACACGCTCTACACCATCACTGACCGGGTGGCGGTGCTGGCGCAGAAAAAAGTGCTGGTGGCGGACGCCATCGACAAGGTGTCGGAAACCAACGATGCGTGGATTCACGAATACTTCCATGGCCCTCGTGGCCGCGCGGCATTGACGGCCGCCCAACAGCTCAACGAGGTCTGACATGGAAACCCGAGCCCATCATGTATTGATCGGCCTGTTCACGGTGATTGTGGTGACGGCCGCGCTGCTGTTCGGCCTGTGGCTGGCCAAGTCCAGTGTCGACACCGAGTTCAAGGACTACGAAGTCGTGTTCAACGAGGCCGTCAGCGGTTTGTCCAAGGGCAGTTCGGTGCAGTACAGCGGGATCAAGGTCGGCGACGTGATCTCGCTGCGCCTGGACCCGAAAGACCCGCGCCGGGTACTGGCGCGAATTCGCCTGGCCGGCGATACCCCGGTCAAGGAAGACACCAATGCCAAGCTGGCCCTGACCGGGGTCACCGGGACCTCGATCATCCAGCTCAGTGGCGGCACGCCTCAGAGCCCGACGCTCAAGGGCAAGGACGGCAACCTGCCGACCATTATCGCCTTGCCCTCGCCCATCGCCCGCCTGCTCAATGACAGCGAGGACCTGATGGCCGGGGTGACCACGCTGATGCATAACGCCAACCTGATGTTCTCCACGGAAAACATCGAGCGCATCAGCAACACCCTGGAGCATCTGGAGCAAACCACCGGGACCATTGCCGAGCAGCGCGGCGATATCCGCCAGGCCATGCAGCAACTGGCCTCGGTGGGCAAGCAGGCCAACACCATGCTGGAGCAGACCACGGCGTTGATGCGCAATGCCAACGGGCTGCTCAACGAACATGGCAAGGAAGCGCTGGGCAGCGCCGAGCAGGCGATGAAGTCGCTGCAGGAGAGCAGTGGCACCCTCAACAAACTGATCACCGCCAATCAGGATTCTCTCAACAGCGGCATGCAAGGCCTCAATGGCCTGGGCCCGGCGGTGCGTGAGATGCGCGAAACCCTGAGTTCGTTGCGCACCATTACCACACGCCTGGAAGCCAACCCCAGCGGTTACCTGCTGGGCAGTGAAAAGACCAAGGAATTCACGCCATGAAGCTGATTCGGATTGCCCTCTTCGCTGGCTTCACGCTGATCAGTTCGTGCTCGATCCTGCCCAAGCCCGAGCCCTTCGAAGTCTATCGATTGCCGTCGGCTCAGAGCGCATCGGCCAGCCATGGCACGCCGCAGCGCTGGTCGCTGCGCCTGAGCAAGTTCCAGTCCAGCGAAGCGTTGAACAGTCCGAATATTGCCGTGATTCCTCAGGGCGATGTGATCAGCCACTACAAGGGTTCACGCTGGAGCGACCCGACGCCGGTGCTGGTGCGCAATCGCCTGCTGGAAGGTTTCCAGCATGACGGACGGGTGCCGTTGCTGAGCACCGATGACAGCATTTTCCAGACCGATCTTGAATTGGGCGGCAGCCTGCAGGCGTTCCAGACTGAATACCAGGGCACGAATGCCAGCACGGTCGTGCGTCTGGATGCATTGCTGGTGCGCAGTTACGACCAGCGCATCCTCGCCAGCCGCCGCTTTGAAGTGCGCCAGCCACTCAGCGATGTGCAGGTCCCGGCTGTGGTGGTCGGGTTCGGTCAGGCGAACGATCAGTTGACCACGCAGGTGGTGAACTGGGCGGTTGAGCAAGGGCAGAGGCTGGCGCCGTCACCCAGACCTTGAAAGCCTGCGCAGTCCCCTGTGGGAGCGAGCTTGCTCGCGATGACTGAGGTACATTCACAATCAATGTGCCTGACACACCGCTATCGCGAGCAAGCTCGCTCCCACAGTTGATTTGTGTCGGCCGTATCAGCTCTGCAAAAACGCCTGATGCAGTTCAACCAGCGTTTCAAAATGATACGCCGGCGCTTCGGCGCTCAACTCTTCGTGGCTGCCGAACCCGTAACCCACCGCTGCCGCGTCCAGCCCGTTGCTGCGTGCGCCGATCAGGTCGTGCTTGCGGTCGCCGATCATCAGGGTGTTGGCCGGGTCCAGGTTTTCTTCGGCCATCAGGTGAGCAATCAGCTCGACCTTGTTGGTCCGGGTGCCATCCAGTTCGCTGCCGTAAATCACCTTGAAGTGTTTGGCAAAGTCGAAATGCCGGGCGATTTCCCGGGCGAACACCCACGGCTTCGAGGTCGCAATATACAGCTGTCGGCCTTGCCCGCTCAGGGTTTCCAGCAACGGCGTGACACCATCGAACACCCGGTTTTCGTAGAGTCCGGTGACCTTGAAGCGCTCGCGGTAGAAATTCACCGCCTCCCACGCCTTCGGCTCGTCGAAATCGTAGAACTGCATGAACGCCTGCAACAGCGGCGGGCCAATGAAGTGTTCGAGCTTGCTCAGGTCCGGCTCTTCGATCCCTAGTTTGCTCAAGGCAAATTGAATAGAGCGGGTGATGCCTTCGCGTGGGTCGGTCAGGGTGCCATCGAGGTCGAACAAAACGGTTTGGTAATGCATGTTGAATCCTGAATAAGAGTGCCGGGTCAAAGCTGGTCGTAACCTTCGGCCAGATGCAGGTCCTTGAGCTTCACGTAGTTCGCTGCGCTGTAGGTGAAAAAGGCGCGCTCCTTGTCGGTCAGCGGGCGGATCTGCTTCACCGGGCTGCCCACATACAGGAAGCCGCTTTGCAAATGCTTGCCCGGCGGCACCAGGCTGCCGGCACCGATGATCACATCATCGTCGACGACCGCGCCGTCCATGACGATGCTGCCCATGCCGATCAACACTCGGCTGCCTACCGAACAACCATGCAGCATGACCTTGTGGGCGATGGTCACGTCATCGCCGATCAGCAATGGAAAGCCATCCGGGTTGAACGGCCCGGCGTGGGTGATGTGCAACACGCAGCCATCCTGCACGCTGGTGCGCGCGCCGATGCGGATGCGGTGCATGTCGCCACGAATCACTGTCAGCGGCCAGATGGAGCTGTCTTCGCCAATTTCAACGTCGCCGATCACCACCGCCGAGCCGTCGACAAAAGCGCCTTTACCCAGCAGTGGCGTGTGGTTCTGATACTTGCGAAGGTTCACGATAGGGTTTCTCTCTGTTGCTGATAGCTGCGGTGAGCGTCGATTGTAATTAAGATGACTGCATGTTTCTCCAGCCAAGGTATCAACCGTGAGCGTGAACAACCCTCTTTTGCAGTCCTACGACCTGCCGCCGTTCTCCGCCATCCGCGCCGAACACGTACAACCGGCCATTGAACAGATCCTGGCTGACAACCGTGCCGCCATCGTCGAGATCCTCAAGACCCAGGCCAAACAGCCAACGTGGGCCGGCCTGGTGCTGGCGATGGACGAGCTCAACGATCGCCTGGGCGCCGCCTGGAGCCCGGTCAGCCACCTCAATGCCGTGTGCAACAGCGCCGAACTGCGTGAAGCCTACGAGTCGTGCCTGCCGGCCTTGAGCGCCTACTCCACCGAGCTGGGCCAGAACCGCGAACTGTTCCAGGCCTTCGAAGCCCTGGCCAGTAGCCCGGAAGCGGCCGGTTTCGAGGTGGCGCAGAAAACTATCCTGGAACACTCCCTGCGTGACTTCCGTCTGTCGGGTATCGACCTGCCGGAAGCCGAGCAGAAGCGTTACGCCGAAGTGCAAAGCAAGCTGTCCGAGCTGGGCAGCCGTTTCTCCAACCAGTTACTCGACGCCACTCAGGCGTGGACGAAACACATCACCGATGAAGCCGCCCTCGCCGGCCTGACGGATTCCGCCAAGGCGCAAATGGCCGCCGCGGCCCAGGCGAAGGACCTGGATGGCTGGCTGATCACGCTGGAATTCCCGAGCTATTACGCGGTGATGACCTACGCCCAGGACCGCGCATTGCGTGAAGAAGTTTACGCGGCGTACTGCACCCGTGCGTCGGACCAAGGCCCGAATGCCGGCCAGAACGATAACGGCCCGGTCATGGAAGAAATCCTCGACCTGCGTCAGGAACTGGCAAAACTCTTGGGTTTCAGCAGTTTCTCCGAGCTGAGCCTGGCGACCAAAATGGCCGAATCCAGCGATCAGGTACTGAGTTTCCTGCGCGATCTGGCCAAGCGCAGCAAGCCGTTCGCCGCCCAGGATCTGGAGCAGCTCAAGGCTTACGCCGCCGAACAAGGCTGCCCGGATCTGCAGAGTTGGGACAGCGGTTTCTACGGTGAAAAACTCCGTGAGCAGCGTTACAGCGTGGCCCAGGAAGCCCTGCGCGCCTACTTCCCGATCGACAAGGTGTTGAGTGGTCTATTTGCCATTGTTCAGCGCCTGTACGGCATCGAAATCGCCGAGCTCAAAGGCTTCGACACCTGGCACCCGGATGTCCGCCTGTTTGAAATCAAGGAAAACGGCCAGCACGTCGGTCGCTTCTTCTTCGACCTGTACGCTCGCGCCAACAAGCGCGGCGGTGCCTGGATGGATGGCGCCCGCGACCGTCGCCGCACGGCTGGCGGCGTGCTGCAAAGCCCGGTGGCGAACCTGGTGTGCAACTTCACCCCGGCCGACAGCGGCAAGCCTGCGCTGCTGACCCATGACGAAGTCACCACCCTGTTCCATGAATTCGGTCACGGCCTGCATCATCTGCTGACCCGCGTCGAGCATGCTGGCGTGTCCGGCATCAACGGCGTGGCCTGGGATGCGGTCGAACTGCCAAGCCAGTTCATGGAAAACTGGTGCTGGGAGCCGGAAGGTCTGGCGCTGATTTCCGGTCATTATGAAACCGGCGAACCACTGCCGCAGGACCTGCTGCAGAAAATGCTCGCGGCGAAAAACTTCCAGTCCGGCCTGATGATGGTGCGCCAACTGGAGTTCTCGCTGTTCGACTTCGAACTGCACGCCACCCACGGCGACGGCCGCAGCGTGCTGCAAGTGCTCGAAGGCGTGCGCGACGAGGTTTCGGTGATGCGACCACCGGCCTACAACCGTTTCCCCAACAGCTTTGCGCATATCTTCGCCGGTGGTTATGCCGCGGGTTATTACAGCTACAAATGGGCTGAAGTGCTGTCGGCCGATGCGTTCTCGAAGTTCGAAGAAGAAGGTGTGCTCAATGCCGACACCGGTCGCGCCTTCCGTGAAGCGATCCTGGCACGCGGCGGTTCCCAGGAGCCTATGGTGTTGTTCGTCGACTTCCGTGGCCGTGAGCCATCGATTGACGCACTCTTGCGCCACAGCGGCCTGAGTGAGGGCGCAGCAGCATGAGTGAGGGACCTGTGATTACGAAAAAACGCTTTATCGCCGGGGCGGTCTGCCCGGCATGCAGCGAGCCGGACAAATTGATGATGTGGAATGAAGACCAGGTCCCGCACCGTGAGTGCGTGGCCTGCGGTTACTCCGACACGCTCAATGAACAAGGGCTATCGGTGCCCAAGGAGTTGGGTACGCGGGTTAATACCAGCGCACTCAAACCAGCCGACACCAAGGTTCAGGCGGTTCAGTTCTTCCCGAACCCGAAACTGAAGAAAAAGCCGGACGAACAGCACTGAGTGAAAAAAAGCCCCCTTGCGCCATGCAACGGGGGCTTTTTTTATTCAATATGGGCGGACTTGAACCAGCTCTTCATCGAGCACGTGGCGAACGGGCTGGTGCTGCAATCGCCATTGGCCAGGGCCGTGCGCAGTTTTTCGACGTCGGCCTGCATCATGTAGCGGATGCCGTCCTTGAAGTGGGTACTGTCACCAAAGCCGCCCTGGGTCATTTCGTTCAGGGCCTCTTCCTTGGTCCAGCCCTGGATGACAACCCGGTACATGGCTGCCATCAGGCCGGTACGGTCGGAGCCGTGTTTGCAATGCATCAGCACCGGGCCTTTGGCTTCGGCAGACTTGATGGCGCGCAAGGCCTTGAGTACATCGGCGTCATCCACATGGTTGGTGCGATAAGGCAGTTGTACTTGAGTGATGCCTGGCGTAGACAACCAACTGGAGTCCGCTTCAGGCAGGAAGTTGATCACCGTCCCGACCTTGAGTGTCTCCAGCAGCGGCACCGCCCCCTTGTCCGGCAAGGCGCTGCGATAGAGCGTCGGCGACATCTGGAAGAGGTTGTATTGCTTCTCTACCGGTTGAGCCCAGTCTGCCGGACGGTGCATCACACTGTCGTCAGCAAGTGCCGATGTCAGGTTAACGAGTGCGACCAGCGACAGGCATATTGCAGATAAAAAACGTGGTAAAGGCATGCTTGAGCGACCGTTCAGAAAGGGACGGGAAGATGGTGGCAAGGATTAGTCATGCACGGTCAAAGGCCTGTGAGCGGACCGTCAAAGAATCGTGAAGTCCGCGCTCGGGTTACAGTTTCAGTTTGATGAATGTTTTGAGCAACTCGTTCAGTGCGGTCCCATAGTCAAACACCTGTCCAGTTTCAGGGTTGCGCTCACTTCCTTCAAAAGGCGAGCCGGAGTCCGCAGATTTGGTCTCGTACACACCGAGGCTATACAGTTGGTGATCCTCTTCATCAATGTCGAAGACCTCAACATCTACTCGAAGCTCGGGTGGTTCAGCGGGAAGACGATAAAGATACGCTATGCCCTCAGGAGCAATTATTTGTTGATGATAAAAAGCGAGTGCAAGCTCCGTAAGAGCTGCATTGTCCTTTTCGTCGATACTATTGTCTGGGGTAACATTAATGTCGGACCACGGGTCAAAATCGAGCTTTAAAGTTTTACCGTCGTCTTTTATATGGAGTGTCACGGATGGAGCAGTCGCGAGAGCATCAGCGAACTGCCCCATTGTTTTGTTCAGATACTCGCCTGCCCTTATTAGCTTGATAACTACCTGCACATCTTCCGGCGTTTTTATTTGTTGTAGATAAGCACCGGTTTTTATGGGCGTGGACATTTTTATCCTCGTGGCTGCCTGGAATGCATGCGGGAGCCCGCATGCATTCGGCAATAGCGCTTTCCAGTGATTGAAAAGTCAGGGCTCAGGGATTGACGATACTGGCATAAGCCTTTGCCAGCGCCTGTAGCTTGGCTTTGTCGTCGGCATCGACGTCACCGTCACCGTCTACATCCTTTCCAACGACCCTGATGCTGAAAGAATTACCGCCGTCAGAGGAAACGGCATTGAAAAAAACCGAATCCACCAGTGCTTCAACTTGCTTTTCGTTATCGGCATCCCAGCTTAGTTCCTTGCGTGCCAGTTGCAGAGAAACAACTGTATTGGGCTCCGAAAGGCTCGGTTGCATCAGTTGGAGGAAGATACCGCGCTGATTAAAAAAAGACATCAATAAATCCTTTTATTGGTTAGGTGTAGGTGGCGTTGCAGGAGAGGTGAATATACGATTTGGTATTGAATTCAGCCACGCGCTATATGTTTCGTTAGTTTGCGGCTGGCGTGTTAATTATCAGCTGAGCGATCTGCCATCGAATCGCAGGCCGAACGGTACTGGGCGCTAGCGACGCTTTCGTGTACTGTATGAATATACAGTCAAGAGGGTCCGTCGATGACCACTTCACTACCCCCTCGCGGCCGCGGCACCGCAACCAACCCGCACAACCGTTTTGCCCCCAGCCATTCGGTGGTTGAGGACGACGGCTGGTACCAGGAAGTACCGCTCACACAGGGCACCGAGGTGCGCATCGAAACGGCGAAAACCATCATTACCCGCAACACGTCGCCGGACTTGCCCTTCGATCGCTCGATCAATCCCTATCGCGGCTGCGAGCACGGTTGCATTTATTGCTATGCGCGCCCCAGTCACGCCTATTGGGACATGTCGCCGGGGCAGGATTTCGAGACGAAACTGATCGCCAAGACCAATGCCGTGGATGTGCTGGAAGAGCAACTGTCCAAACGTGGTTATCAATGCGCACCGATCAATCTGGGTTCCAACACCGACCCGTATCAACCGATTGAGCGTGAATACCAAATCACCCGCCGAACCCTCGAAGTGTTGCTGCGCTACCGCCATCCGGTAACCATCGTTACCAAGGGATCGCTGATTCTTCGCGACCTGGACTTGCTGACCGAGCTTGCCAGCCAAAGACTGGTTGCGGTAATGATCAGCCTGACCACCCTGGACGACGAACTCAAGCGCATCCTCGAACCGCGCGCCGCAGCGCCCAAGGCCCGGTTGCGGGCGATCAGGGTCATGCGCGATGCAGGCATCCCGGTGGGCGTGCTGTGTTCACCGATGATTCCGATGATCAACGACAGCGAACTCGAAAACCTGCTCACCGAGGCCCATGCGGTCGGGGCACAGAGCGCCGCTTACATGATGCTGCGCTTGCCACTTGAAGTGGCGCCCCTGTTCGAGGAATGGCTGGCGGCCCACTACCCTCAACGGGCGGCGCATGTGCTGAGCCTGATTCGCCAGAGCCGTGGCGGCGAGCTTTATGACAGCCGCTTTGGTGCGCGGATGCGCGGTGAAGGCCCGTTTGCGGACCTGCTGGCGCAGCGCTTTGCCAAAGCGATCAAACGGCTGGGGCTCAATCACCGGGAGGGGTTCAATCTGGACTGCGAAGCCTTTTGTCCGCCCGGTCGCCAAATGTCGTTGATTTGAGGACAATTGGCCTATGGTTGAGTACTGAAGATCGCGCTCACGCCTTAGGCTGGTCACGTTTTTTGTGACCTGGAACACGCGTCCTAGAGCGTTTTATTCAGTTTCAATTAAGATTCGGCCGCTACCTTGTTCATCGAGTGACTGATGGGTCGAGATGTTTGGCCTGGATGTTTTTTAACCAGCCACTGGCATCACCCCCGGAACACACGGGATGACTCCCTGAGCCCGCCAATGAGGATGAATTGATGAGTGACAAGGATAAACAGCCGTTGGCTGCGTCGGCTTCAGCCCAACCCGAGACGGAAACCGCCGATGCAGCGTTGCAGCACATCGTTGACGGCTTTTTGCATTTTCATCATGAGGTCTTTCCCCAGCAGGAAGAGCTCTTCAAGAAACTCGCCACGGCCCAGCGGCCGCGAGCGATGTTCATTGCCTGCGCCGATTCGCGCATTGTTCCTGAATTAATCACTCAAAGCTCCCCAGGCGATCTGTTCGTGACTCGCAACGTCGGCAATGTTGTGCCGCCTTACGGGCAAATGAACGGCGGTGTTTCCACGGCTATCGAGTACGCCGTGCTGGCCCTCGGCGTGCATCACATCATCATTTGCGGGCATTCCGACTGCGGCGCGATGCGTGCGGTGCTCAACCCGGACAGTCTGGAAAAAATGCCCACGGTCAAAGCCTGGCTGCGTCATGCCGAAGTGGCCAAAACCATGGTGCAGGAGAACTGCAACTGCTCCAGCGAAAGCGAAAGCATGCACATCCTCACCGAAGAGAACGTGATCGCCCAATTGCAGCATCTGCGCACCCATCCGTCGGTGGCCTCGCGCATGGCCAACGGTCAGCTGTTTATCCACGGCTGGGTCTACAACATCGAAACCAGCGAAATCAAAGCGTACGACGCCGATCGAGGCTGTTTCCTGCCGCTCAATGGCAGCCTGCCGATTCCTGTGGCGACGCCCAAAGCGCGCTTCTAAACCCTCCTAAATCGTTGTGTGGTTCATCCGAGGCTGCCGTTCAGGCAGCCTGGCTTTGCCATGCCTGAAGAAAACTTCGGGAGATTCACCATGCGTGCTGCTCGACTCAAAGCTGTTCTGCCACGGGAGCTGCTGGCTTCGGTGGTTGTTTTTCTGGTCGCCCTGCCCCTGTGCATGGGCATCGCGATTGCCTCGGGGCTGCCGCCGGCCAAGGGTCTGATCACCGGCATCATCGGTGGTCTGGTGGTCGGCTGGTTGGCCGGTTCGCCACTGCAAGTCAGCGGCCCGGCGGCGGGCCTGGCCGTTCTGGTATTCGAGTTGGTCCGCCAGCATGGCATCGCCATGCTCGGGCCGATTCTGTTGCTGGCGGGTTTGCTGCAACTGGTTGCTGGCCGATTGAAGCTGGGCTGCTGGTTTCGGGTGACGGCGCCTGCGGTGGTGTACGGCATGCTGGCCGGGATTGGCGTGTTGATCGTGCTGTCTCAGGTGCATGTAATGCTTGATGCCGTGCCCAAGCCCTCGGGCCTGGATAACCTGGCAGCTTTCCCGGCAGCGCTAGCTCAGGCGTTGCCCACGTTTGGCTGGCAAGCCGGTTTACTCGGTTTGTCGACGATCGCCGTCATGTGGCTGTGGGAGAAATTCCGTCCGCAATCCCTGCGCTTCATTCCCGGCGCGCTACTCGGCGTCGGTCTGGCCACGCTTGCCAGCCTGGTGTTGGCATTGCAGGTCAAACGGGTTGAGGTGCCGGCCAACCTGACGGAGGCCATCGACTGGCTGAAGCCAGCGGATCTGCTCAACCTGGCTGATCCGACCTTGCTGATCGCGGCGTTTGCCGTGGCATTCATCGCCAGCGCCGAAACCTTGCTCTCAGCCGCCGCGGTTGATCGCATGCACAGTGGTCAGCGCTCGGACTTCGACCGGGAATTGTCGGCGCAAGGTGTCGGCAACATGCTGTGTGGCCTGCTAGGGGCGTTGCCGATGACCGGCGTTATCGTGCGCAGCTCGGCGAACGTTCAGGCCGGAGCAACCACGCGGTTTTCGACCATTTTCCACGGCCTGTGGTTGTTGGCGTTCGTGCTGTTGCTGTCCAGCGTGCTGCAAAGCATTCCGGTGGCGAGCCTGGCGGGCGTGCTGGTGTACACCGGTTTCAAACTGGTGGATCTCAAGGTCTTCCGTGGTTTGGGCCGATATGGTCGGGCGCCGATGTTCACTTACGCGGCAACCGCGCTCGCCATCGTTTTCACGGACCTGCTGACTGGCGTGTTGATTGGCTTCGGTCTGACGCTGGTGAAGCTGGCGCTTAAAGCCTCGCGCTTGAAAATCAGCCTGATCGACCTGCCTCAGGAAGGGCAAATGGAATTGCGCCTGGTGGGCGCGGCGACCTTCCTCAAAGTGCCGGCGCTGACCCAGGTGCTGGGCAGCATTGCGCCGGGCACAACAGTGCATGTGCCACTCAACAATTTGAGCTACATCGATCACTCGTGTCTGGAACTGCTGGAGGAATGGGGGCGGGCGAATGCGGCCAAGGGTTCGAAGCTGTTGATTGAATCGCGGGGGTTGAAGCGCAGGCTCGAGGGGCGGGTGCGGACGAATACCGGCGTCGGTTCGACAGTGGTTTAACGACAGTCCTTTGTGGGAGCGAGCCTGCTTGCGATGAACGATAACGCGGTCTGCCTGACAAACCGCGTCGACTGAATCGCGAGCAGGCTCGCTCCTACAGGTACTGTGTTGAGCTCTGGATCAAGCTGCCGGCTGATCCAGTTCCAGGCCCACACCCAAACGGCGGGACATGCACGGCCAGCGTTTCCACGCGGCGCCGGTGTCCGGGCTGTTGAGCTTTTCACGGTAGGCTTCCACCGACTCCAGCGCGAAGCTTTCGTCATTGAGCATCTCGTCGATGGCGTGATGCACTACTTCGTCCAGTTGGTTGGCAAACTCCTCACCGATCAATTGGTGAGCAATCAGGTTGGCGACAGTCATGTCCAAGGGGATCAGTGGCTGGCCGAAATGCTTGATGTACAGGTCGTTCACCTCTTCGACAAACCGGTGCGCCAGATAGGCTTCATCCAGCAGGCTGTCGAGCCCGACGTGGCCGTCCATGATGGCTGGCGGCTGGAGGAAGTACTGCTCGGCGATTTCCAGCACCGGTTTGATCTGTGACTCAATGCCCGCTTCCCTGGCGACTTCATTGGCTGCATCCAGCAGATCAGGCACTTCTTCGATGTAGGCGGCGACAAATCGCGTCAGTACGCCGTTGGTATCGGTCTCCGGCAACTGGATCGCCGGGTGTAGATGAGGCAGTTTACTTTCCAGCTGACGCGTCAGCAGGCCGGTCTCGGCTTCATGTTGTTGGGCTTTTTGGATCTGCTCGCGCAATGCGGCGGTGTTCATGAAAACTCCAGGAAACAAGGCAATGAAATAGGGAAGACATAACTTAGCTGGCTTATGAAAAATGCTAAGACGCATTTGTCATAATTATTTCATCCTTGAGACGGCCCCGTTATATCGATTAGCCACCACTCGTCTGCATCCTTCTCCATTCGTGCCTTGCAAAGCAAGTTAATGCTGTCTCAGATGATTTACGCCTTCGCATTGCGAGGTCAGAGGTGCTGTCTATACTCGGGTTGGAATGGAGCTAGCTGATGACGCCCGACTGCATGTGCAGCAAGGCCCGGCGATTCAAGTTCGTAGTCTGATGCAGCCGCTCCCTTGCCGCAGGTGAAAGCCGGCGGGATAACAAGAACGATAAGGGGAACCCGCAATGATGCGACATCCACATGTCTGGATGGGCCTCCTGTTGTGGTCGATTTTCAGTCAGGCGCAAGCGGCCTGGACTGTGAATATGGCGCCTGGAGCGACTGAAATCAGTCACGCAGTATTCGACCTGCACATGACCATTTTCTGGATCTGTGTGGTGATCGGCATCATCGTTTTTGGTGCCATGTTCTGGTCGATGATTCTCCACCGCCGCTCGACCGGGCAGGTGGCCGCCAAATTTCATGAAAGCACCACCGTCGAAATCCTCTGGACCATCGTGCCCTTCCTGATCCTGGTGGCCATGGCGGTTCCCGCTACCGCAACCCTGATCAAGATGTACGACGCCAGCGAGCCGGAGATCGATATACAGATCACCGGCTACCAGTGGAAGTGGCATTACAAATACCTGGGCCAGGACGTCGAGTTCTTCAGCAACCTGACCACCCCCCAGGATCAAATCCACAACAAGGAAACCAAGAGCGAGCACTACCTGCTTGAAGTCGACAAGCCATTGGTGCTGCCGGTCGGCACCAAGGTGCGCTTCCTGGTGACCTCCGCCGACGTGATCCACTCCTGGTGGGTGCCGGCTTTCGCGGTCAAGCGCGATGCGATTCCCGGGTTCGTCAATGAGGCCTGGACCCGCATCGACAAGCCCGGCATCTACCGTGGCCAGTGCGCCGAGTTGTGCGGCAAGGATCACGGCTTCATGCCGACGGTGGTCGAGGTCAAGGAAAAGGCCGATTACGAAAAATGGCTGGCCGATCGCAAGGTCGAGGCCGCGCAGCTCAAAGAGCTGACCAGCAAGGAATGGACGCTCGATGAACTCAAGGATCGCGGCGACAAGGTCTATCACACCACCTGCGTGGCCTGTCACCAGGCCGAAGGCCAGGGCCTGCCGCCGATGTTCCCGGCGCTCAAGGGCTCGAAAATCGCCACCGGGCCAAAAGAGGCTCACCTGAGCCTGGTCTTCCACGGCAAGCCCGGCACCGCCATGGCGGCGTTCGGCAAGCAACTCTCGGAAGTCGATATCGCGGCAGTCGTGACCTATGAACGTAATGCCTGGGGCAACAACAAGGGCGACATGGTCACGCCTAAAGAAGTACTGGAGCTGAAACAGGCGGAAAGCAAATGACCCGGTCTATTGCGCACGTACGGAACCGGTCGGGGCTATGCACCCCGGCCTGCCCAGCCCATCTGTTTGCAGGAGACAGGACATGACTGCTGTAATCGATGAACATGTTCATACCGCCACCGCCACCGACCACGCCCAYGGCCCAGCCAARGGCYTGATGCGCTGGGTRCTGACCACCAACCACAAGGACATYGGCACSCTGTACCTGTGGTTTGCATTCTCCATGTTCCTGCTTGGCGGCTCGTTCGCCATGGTGATCCGTGCCGAGCTGTTCCAGCCGGGACTGCAAATCGTCCAGCCGGAGTTCTTCAACCAGATGACCACCATGCACGGTCTGGTGATGGTCTTCGGTGCAGTGATGCCGGCTTTCGTCGGCCTCGCCAACTGGATGATCCCGCTGATGATCGGCGCGCCGGACATGGCCCTGCCGCGGATGAACAACTTCAGCTTCTGGCTGTTGCCGGCAGCGTTCCTGCTGCTGGTATCGACCCTGTTCACCGCCGGCGGCGGGCCGAACTTCGGTTGGACCTTCTATGCACCGCTGTCGACGACCTACGCGCCGGAAAGCGTGACCTTCTTCATTTTCGCCATTCACTTGATGGGGATCAGTTCGATCATGGGGGCGATCAACGTGATCGCGACCATCCTAAACCTGCGCGCCCCCGGCATGACGTTGATGAAAATGCCGCTGTTCGTCTGGACCTGGCTGATCACCGCGTTCCTGTTGATTGCGGTGATGCCGGTACTGGCGGGCTGCGTGACCATGATGCTGATGGACATCCATTTCGGCACCAGCTTCTTCAGCGCCGCCGGTGGCGGTGACCCGGTGCTGTTCCAGCATGTGTTCTGGTTTTTCGGTCACCCCGAGGTGTACATCATGATCCTGCCGGCCTTCGGTGCCGTCAGCTCGATCATTCCGGCTTTTTCGCGCAAGCCATTGTTCGGCTACACCTCGATGGTCTACGCCACGGCGAGTATCGCGTTCCTGTCGTTCATCGTCTGGGCGCACCACATGTTCGTGGTCGGCATTCCGCTGGTGGGCGAGCTGTTCTTCATGTACGCCACACTGCTGATTGCGGTGCCAACGGGCGTGAAGGTGTTCAACTGGGCCAGCACCATGTGGCAAGGCTCGCTGACGTTCGAGACGCCGATGCTGTTTGCCGTGGCGTTCGTGATCCTGTTCTCCATCGGCGGGTTCTCCGGGTTGATGCTGGCCATCGCCCCGGCGGACTTCCAGTACCAGGACACCTACTTCGTGGTTGCGCACTTCCACTACGTACTGGTGCCGGGGGCGATCTTCGGGATCTTCGCCTCGGCCTACTACTGGATGCCGAAATGGACCGGCCACATGTACGACGAAACCCTCGGCAAGCTGCATTTCTGGCTGTCGTTCATTGGCATGAACATGGCCTTCTTCCCGATGCACTTCGTGGGGCTGGCGGGGATGCCGCGACGGATTCCGGACTACAACCTGCAATTCGCCGACTTCAACATGGTGTCGTCGATCGGTGCATTCATGTTCGGCGCCACGCAGATCTTCTTCCTGTTCATCGTGATCAAGACCATTCGCGGCGGTCCGCCAGCACCGGCCAAACCGTGGGACGGGGCTGAAGGCCTGGAGTGGAGCATCCCGTCACCGGCGCCGTATCACACCTTCACCACGCCGCCGGAAGTGAAATGAATACCTTGGCCCCTGTAGGAGCGAGCTCGCTCGCGATGAATGTGAAAGCGACGCGTTTTTCCAGACAGCATGCGTTTTCGTTTACGCCCATCGCGAGCRAGCTCGCTCCTACAAGGGGCACGGTGGAGGCTGGAAACCATGGCTGACTCGATTTCGTTGAGGAAACTGGTCACGCGCCTGCTGACCGTGGTGATTGCGATGTTTGTGTTCGGGTTTGCACTGGTGCCGATCTACGACGTGATGTGCAAGGCCTTTGGCATTAATGGCAAGACCGGCGGGCAGTACGAGGGTGAGCAGACGGTCGACACCTCGCGGCAGGTGCGTGTGCAGTTTCTGTCGACCAACACTGCCGATATGCCCTGGGACTTCTATCCCAAGCACGATGAACTGACAGCCAACCCCGGGGCGGTGAACGAAATGATCTTCATCGCCCACAACCCCACCGATAAGCCGATGAGTGCCCAGGCCGTGCCGAGCATTGCGCCGAGCACCGCGGCAGCGTACTTCCACAAGACCGAATGTTTCTGCTTTACCCAGCAAGTGCTGCAGCCCGGTCAACGGATCGAGATGCCGGTGCGTTTCATCGTTGACCGTGACATGCCCAAGGATGTGAAGCACCTGACGCTGTCTTACACGCTGTTCGATATCACCGCCCGACATCCACCGGTAGCTGTAAACACTGGCGGCTGAGCGTGCCCGATAAGGAGAACAATAAATGGCAACTCATGAACATTATTACGTTCCCGCCCAGAGCAAATGGCCGATCATCGCCACGCTCGGCATGGTCACCACCGTGTACGGCCTGGCCACCTGGTTCAACGATCTGAAAGCGGCGCGCCCGGAATCCCACGGGCCACTGATCTTTTTCGTCGGCGGGTTGCTGCTGGCCTACATGCTGTTCGGCTGGTTCGGCACGGTCATCAAAGAAAGCCGCGGCGGCTTGTACAGCGCGCAGATGGATCGCTCATTCCGTTGGGGCATGAGCTGGTTCATTTTCTCGGAGGTGATGTTCTTCATCGCCTTTTTCGGCGCGCTGTTTTATGTGCGTCACATCTCCGGGCCGGCGCTCGGCGGTGAAGGCGCCAAAGGCATCGCGCATATGCTGTGGCCGAACTTCGAGTTCGTCTGGCCGTTGCTGAACAACCCCGACTCGAAATTGTTTCCGCCGCCCAAGGAAGTCATCAGCCCCTGGGGCCTGCCACTGCTCAACACCGTGTTGCTGGTGAGCTCCAGCGTGACCGTGACCATCGCCCACCATGCCTTGAAAAAGGGCCATCGCGGCGCACTGAAGCTATGGTTGGCGTTCACCGTGTTGCTGGGCTGTGGGTTCCTCACGTTCCAGGCCGAAGAGTACATGCACGCCTACCGCGAGCTGGGCCTGACCCTGGGCTCGGGCATCTACGGTGCGACATTCTTCATGCTCACCGGGTTCCACGGCGCCCACGTGACCATTGGCACCATCATCCTGTTCGTGATGCTGATGCGGATCATGCGCGGGCACTTCGACAGCGAGCACCAGTTCGGCTTCGAAGCGGCGAGCTGGTACTGGCACTTCGTGGATGTGGTGTGGATCGGGCTGTTCGTTTTCGTCTATGTGCTCTAAAGCAGCTTGTAGGAGCGAGCTTGCTCGCGAAGGTGTRTCAGACACTTTGATTTCGACTGATACACCTTCGCGAGCAAGCTCGCTCCTACAGCTACCAGGGGACATGGGAGACCAGTTGGCCGCTGAAAAACCCCCAGGCGATCAGACCGAGGGTAAGGGCGGCCAGCGTCACTCGCACACTCAAGGCAATGACGAGGCGGTTTGAGCGGCTGTCGTCCTTGACCAGAAAAAACAGGCCGCTGAACAGGCTGACAACCGTGGCAATCAGCATCAGGACGATGGCTGCTTTGAGCATGGTGAGACTCCGGGGGGACAAGCGATGCATTTGAGTATAGCTATCGCGATGACCAGACTTTCTGGCTATGCCATGAAGTGCTTTCGGCCGGGTATCGTGCCAACGCTTGTGGTGGCGCTGTTGCTGCCGCTGCTGGTGTCCCTGGGGTTCTGGCAGTTGAGCCGGGGCGCGGAGAAAAGCGCGCTGCTGCAAACCTACGCCGAGCGCCGTGTCGCCGAGCCGATGGCCAGCACCGAACTGCAACACACTACAGACCCGGCCTTCCGCCGGGTTCGCCTGCACGGCCAGTTCGATGTCGAACACAGCCTGCTGCTGGACAACAGTCAACGCAACGGCAGGGTTGGTGTCGAGCTGTTGCAACCGTTTCACGATCAGGCCAGCGGGCTCTGGCTGCTGGTCAATCGCGGCTGGCTGCCGTGGCCGGAGCGCCGCACGCCACCCCAATTCAAGACACCCACCGAAGCGGTCAGCCTCGACGCGTGGGTCTACGTCTCCCCCGGTGCGACGTTCCAATTGCACGCAGATCCCACAACGTCGACATGGCCGAAGCTGATTACGGCTGTTGAGCCAAACAAACTCTGGACAGTACTGAACCGCGAAGGCTTTGCCTTTGAGCTACGCGCCGAAACCGGCCCCGCCACCTATCAGGCCGACTGGCCGGTGGTAGCCATGGGCCCGGAAAAACACATCGCTTATGCCGTGCAGTGGTTCGCCATGGCGATCGCCCTGTTCGGTCTTTATCTCTATCTCGGCTGGCACAATGCAAAGGAGAAACACCATGGGAGCGGCCATGAATCCACCCAGCATGTCTGAGGCGAAACCTTCGGTGAACCGGCGCAAGGGCCGCATGCAACTGCTGTTGATTTTGCTCGGGGTGATCGGTCCTATGATCCTCGCCACCGGCATGTACAAGCTGAATTTCTGGGTGCCCGAGGGCCGCAGTTATCACGGCGAACTGATCGGCAACGGCCAGACCCGCGCCGATATCGGCGTGCAGGCCCAGGAAGATCGCTGGCAGATGCTGGTGACGGCGCCCAAGGATTGCGCGGTGGACTGCCAGCAACTGGTGTATCTGGCGCGGCAGATCCAGATCGGCCTCGGCCGCGATGCGTCCCGCGCCAGCCATGCATTGGCCGCCACGCAGACGCTGAACAGCGATTACGAGACTAAACTTCAACGCGAGTACCCGCAGTTGCAACGCTATTCACTGGACTTGCCTGCCTATACAAAAGGCGCTCAGAGCAGTGATGCGCCGAACCTGTGGATCATCGACCCCCACGGCAATCTGGTGCTGCGCTACGACCCGTCGGTGAAGGGCAAGGACCTGCTCAACGACCTGCGTCACCTGCTGAAACTGTCGAATATCGGATAAGGGCATCGTCATGGCCAAACCTGGATTTCGCCTCGCGTTGTTTGCCACCTTGCTGGCACTGATTGTGGTGTTGCTCGGCGCCTACACCCGCCTGACCCACGCCGGCCTCGGCTGCCCGGACTGGCCCGGCTGCTACGGCTTCATCAGCGTGCCGAAAAGCGAAGCCCAGCTGGCCCATGCCGAATTGCATTTTCCGGACACTCCAGTCGAGGCCCACAAGGGCTGGAACGAGATGATCCACCGCTACTTCGCCGGCACGCTGGGGATATTGATCACGGTGTTGGCCGGTCGTGCGTGGTTGCATCGCCGCCATCCGGGGCAACCGGTGAAGTTGCCGTTGTTTCTGTTGGCGGTGGTTTTTGGCCAGGCCGCGTTCGGCATGTGGACGGTAACGCTCAAACTTTGGCCGCAGGTGGTCACCGGGCATTTGCTTGGCGGTTTCGCGACCTTGAGCCTGTTGTTTCTGTTGACCTTGCGCCTGTCCGGCGTATTGCCGGCGCTGACCGTGCCGCGACGTCTGCAGCACTGGGCGACTGCCGGACTGCTGCTGGTGATCGGGCAAATCGCCCTCGGTGGTTGGGTCAGTTCCAATTACGCCGCCGTGGCCTGTATCGACTTTCCTACTTGCCACGGCCAATGGCTGCCACCTGCCGACTTCGCCAATGGCTTTCACCTGACCCAACACATCGGTCCGAACTATCTCGGCGGGCAACTGGACAGCGATGCCCGTACGGCCATTCACCTGACCCATCGCATCGGTGCATTGCTGGTCACCCTGGTGTTGCTCGGTCTGGCCTGGCAATTGAAGGTTGTCGGCATGACGCGCCTGGCAGGTCTGGTGCTGATTGCCCTTGGTGCACAAATCACACTGGGCATCAGCAACGTGCTGTTCCATCTGCCGCTGCCAGTGGCCGTCGCGCATAACGCGGGCGGCGCGGCGCTGTTGCTAACCATGGTGCTGGTCAATTACCACGCCAGAACCAGTCTGGTCCGGGTCAAACAGCCAATGCGCTGGCACTTCAGCCCACGTAAACACTCAGCCGGGCCCATAACAATAAAAGGAGAGATGCCATGGCGATTCTGATCGGCGAACGTCCCAGTCAGGCGATCTGGCGTGACTACCTGGAGCTGACCAAACCCAAAGTCGTGGTGCTGATGCTCATCACTTCACTGGTGGGGATGTTCCTCGCGACCCGTGCCGGCGTGCCGTGGACGGTGCTGATTTTCGGCAACCTGGGCATCGCTTTGTGTGCCGGTGGCGCGGCGGCGGTCAATCATGTGGTGGACCGGCGCATCGATGCGATCATGGCGCGCACCCACAAACGGCCGCTCGCCGAAGGCCGGGTTTCGCCGGCCGCCGCGCTGACGTTCGCGCTGGTATTGGCGCTCCTCGGACAAGCCCTGCTGCTGGCGTTTACCAACCCGCTGACTGCGTGGCTGACCCTCGCCTCGTTGCTCGGCTACGCGGTGATCTACACCGGATTCCTCAAGCGCGCGACCCCGCAGAACATCGTCATCGGTGGTCTGGCCGGCGCCGCCCCGCCGTTGCTCGGCTGGACCGCCGCCACCGGCCACGTCAGCGCCGAACCGCTGCTGCTGGTGCTGATCATCTTCGCCTGGACCCCGCCGCACTTCTGGGCACTGGCGATCCATCGCAAGGAGGAATACGCCAAGGCCGACATCCCGATGCTGCCGGTCACCCATGGCGTGCACTACACCAAGATTCATATCCTGCTGTATACCTTCGCGTTGCTCGCTGTCAGCCTGATGCCTTACGTGATCCACATGAGCGGTATTCTGTACCTGGCGTGTGCGCTCGGGCTGGGTGCGCGATTTCTGCAATGGGCCGTGGTGTTGTACCGTGGCACTCGGCCGCACGCGGCGATCAACACGTTCAAGTACTCTATTTACTACTTGTTCTTGCTGTTTATCGCCCTGCTCGTAGACCACTACTTACTGTTGAACCTATGACTCGAACCCAGAAAACCGTCTTCATTCTCGTTGCCCTGGTCGCACTGATCCTGGGCCTGACCGTCAACAAGGTGCTATCCGGGAAGAATCAGGGCGATCCTACAGCGCTGATCGACGCCGGCATCATTTTGCTGCCGCAGAGCCGTAATCTGCCGGACGTGACGATGACCAATCAGGACGGCCAGCCGGTCGCGATCAATGAATTGAAAGGCAAGTGGAGCCTGCTGTTCTTCGGCTACACCTTCTGCCCGGACATCTGCCCGACCACCCTCGCCCAGCTGCGACAGATCAAGAGCGAGTTGCCGCCAGAAGCGGTGGATAAACTGCAAATCGTGCTGGTCAGCATCGACCCCAATCGCGATACGCCCAAGCAGCTCAAGCAGTACCTGGGTTACTTTGACCCACAGTTCATCGGCCTGACCCCAGTGTCGACCGAAGAGCTGCAAAAGATCGCCAACGCGGTGAGCATTCCGTTCATTCCGGCGGACACCAGCAAGCCGAACTACACCGTTGACCACAGCGGCAACCTCGCGGTGATCGGGCCGGACGGCACCCAGCGCGGGTTTATTCGGGCGCCGTTGAACAATGCGAAGCTGGTGGCGCAGTTGCCGGTGATGCTCAAACGCAACTGAAAACACCACCAAACCCTGTGGGAGCGAGCTTGCTCGCGATGGCGGACTGACATTCAACATCTATGTTGGATGTGACGGCCCCATCGCGAGCAAGCTCGCTCCCACAGGAGGGCTGTGTTTCGGCACAAAAAAGGGGCGCATTCGATGCGCCCCCTTTTCGTTGCAAGCAGTCGGTCAGAACGCCGGCACCACCGCGCCTTTGTACTTCTCGAGAATGAAAGCCTTCACTTCCGGGCTGTGCAGGGCAGCCACCAGTTTCTTCATCGCTTCGCTGTCCTTGTCGTCCGGACGAGCCACCAGAATGTTCACGTAAGGCGAGTCGCTGCCTTCGATGAACAGCGCGTCCTTGGACGGATCGAGCTTGGCTTCCAGCGCGTAGTTGGTGTTGATCAGCGCCAGGTCGACCTGGGTCAGCACGCGCGGGATAGTCGCGGCTTCCAGTTCGCGGATTTTCAGGTCCTTGGTGTTCTCGGTGATGTCCTTGACGGTCGACAGGATGTTGTTCGAATCCTTCAACTTGATCAGGCCGGCCTTGGCCATCAGCAACAGCGCACGGCCGCCGTTGGTCGCATCGTTCGGGATCACCACGTTGGCGCCGCCAGGCAGTTCAGCAATGGTCKTGTACTTGCTGGAGTAAGCACCCAGAGGCTCCAGGTGCACGCCCGCCACCGACACCAGGTGGGTGCCCTTGGCCTTGTTGAACTCATCCAGGTACGGCTGGTGCTGGAAGAAGTTGGCGTCCAGGCGCTTTTCCGCGACCTGCACGTTCGGCTGGATGTAGTCGGTGAATACCTTGACCTTCAGGTCCACGCCCTCTTTGGCCAGGGCCGGCTTCACGAATTCGAGGATCTCGGCGTGCGGAACCGGAGTAGCCGCGACGGTCAGGGTGTCGGCCGCGTGGGCCGAGAATGCGGCAACAGCAGCGAAGGCGACGAGTAGTTTTTTCATTCAGCTAACTCCTTGTGGGTGCCCGCTTGCGGCGCCGGTTTCCGGCGCCTGCCAGCGAATGGCCGGCTCATGTCTTATTTACGGGAGAAATGCACAACCAGTTTGTCGCCGACGGTTTGCAGCACCTGGACCAGTACCAGCAGCAACACCACCGTCACGACCATCACATCGGTCTGGAAACGCTGGTATCCGAAGCGAATCGCCAGGTCACCCAGACCACCGGCACCCACGACACCGGCCATAGCCGTGTAGGACACCAGTGTAATTGCTGTCACCGTAATCGCCGCGAAGATGCCCGGACGAGCCTCCGGCAGCAACGCGTTGGTGATGATCTGTCGGGTGGTCGCGCCCATGGCCTGGGTCGCTTCGATGATGCCGCGATCCACTTCACGCAGGGCGGTTTCCACCAGGCGGGCGAAGAACGGCGTGGCACCCACCACCAGCGGCGGAATCGCACCGGCGACACCCAGGGACGTGCCGGTGATCAACACGGTGAACGGGATCATCACAATCAACAGGATGATGAACGGCAGCGAACGCAGGATGTTCACCACCAGCGACAACAACGCGTAGACGCCTTTGGCTTCCAGCAACTGGCGCGGGCTGCACAGGAACAGCAGCACTCCCAGGGGCAAGCCGAGCAGCACGGTGAACAGCAGCGAACCGCCGAGCATCAGCAGGGTGTCGCCGGTGGCCAGCCAGATTTCGAACCAGTCGATATTGGCGAAGAAACTTGTCAGGGCTTCCATTAGCGCAGCACCTCCATGTGGACGTCGGCTGCGGTGAAGCGGGCAAAGGCCGCTTCCATGTCACCGCCGGTCACGGCCAGGGTCAGTTGCCCGTAAGGGATGTCTTTGATGCGGTCGATACGACCGGCCAGGATGCTGTAGTCCACACCGGTTTCCCGGGCGACAGTGCCCAGCAGAGGCGCGTAGGTCGCTTCGCCCTGGAAGGTTAGGCGCAGGATGCGCCCCGGTACGTGAGCGAAGTCGTCACGCTGCTCGCTTTCGTCGATCTGCTCGTCTTCCTGCACGAAACGCTTGGTGGTCGGGTGCTTCGGATGCAGGAATACCTCGGCCACCGAGCCTTGCTCGACGATCACGCCGGCGTCCATCACGGCTACCTGGTCGCAAACCCGACGGATCACGTCCATCTCGTGGGTGATCAACACAATGGTCAGTTTCAGCTCGCGATTGATCTCGGCCAGCAACTGCAACACCGATGCGGTGGTTTGCGGGTCAAGGGCGCTGGTGGCTTCATCGCACAGCAGGATTTTTGGCTTGGTCGCCAGGGCGCGGGCAATGCCGACACGCTGCTTTTGTCCGCCGGACAATTGCGCCGGGTACTTTTTCGCGTGGTCGGACAAACCGACCCGCGCCAGCAGCTCGGCCACGCGCGAGTCGATCTCGCTGCGCGACAGCTCGCCGGCCAGGGTCAGTGGCAGCGCGACGTTGTCGGCGACAGTCTTGGAGGCCAGCAGGTTGAAGTGCTGGAAAATCATCCCGACCTGCTGACGGAAGCGGCGCAGGCCATTGGCGTCGAGCGCGGTGACTTCTTCACCGTCGACGGTGATCTTGCCGCCACTGGCGTTTTCCAGGCGATTGATCAGACGCAGCAGGGTACTTTTTCCTGCACCGGAATGACCGATCAAGCCGAAAACCTGCCCGTTCTCAATCGTCAGACTGGTCGGATGCAGAGCGGGGATTTCCTTACCGGCGATGCGGTAGGTTTTATGGACGTTTTGAAACTCGATCACGTAGCGAACCTTGTGGGGCGCGTTAGAAAAGGATCAGCGGTTAGCCGGGCGCGCATTTTAGCCTGTCCGTATAGAGGTTCTTAGCATTTATTTCGCATTTGTCCTGTCATTTGGAAATAACGCGATCAAAGGTCAGAAAAAAGGAACGGCTGAAGAGGCTCACTCCAGCGATTGGTCGGCATCGGGTTTGGGAGAGGTATGCGAAGGCCAAGGCGATTTCGGCCTGAGCATTTTTATTGCCAGAAAGGATGCCTTCGCGGGCTTGCCCGCGAAGCTTTTCAGGGTTTCCGAGGGCTAAGAACCATCTGCGCCGGAACACTGCGCAAAATCTGCCGCTCAAGCTTCAGATCAAACTCAGGATCGAGCTTCTTCACCCGTTTGGTCAGCAAGTTAGCCAGCCAAGGGTAATCATTGGTGCGTGGAGCCTGAATGCTCACGTCGCACTGAAAATTCACCACATCAGCGGCAATGGCATCCAGTTGGCGACGCAGTTTGCCCATATCGTTGATATTCAGCACGATCGTGGTGCTTTCAGCCGTCAGGTCGATAACCTTGGCTTTTGGCTTGGCTTCGGCAGCCTTGAGGGCGGCTTCGGCTTTTTCCAGCTCGGCCTTGCGCGCCTGGGCAATCGAGCCGTTGACTCCGCCGGTCAGTGCCGGAGCCTTGGGCATCAACGCGCGGGCACGGCTCAGGGCGGTCGCGGCGGCATCCACATCACCCTTTTGCAGCACGATCTGGCTGCGGCGCAGGTAGGCTTCGGCCAGTTGCCGCTGGTATTGCTCAAGGGAAGCATCGTTGGGCGATTCGGCCTGCAAGGCTGCCAATTGGTCCTCGGCGGTGGCCAGTTCATCGCTGGCGATGTTTTGCTCCAGCTGCACGATGGCCGTGGCCCGTGCATCGGCGGCCTTGGTGGCTTCCGATGGCGTGCTTTGGCAGGCGCCCAGCAGCAAAGAAAATGCGACAAGGAGCAGATAACGGGAGGCGAACGACTTCATTCCTGCGACTCTCTATTTGCGCAAAAAACGAGCAAGTCTACACCCCTCGACGGGGCAGAACAAAACTCAGCAGAAACAGTGCGGCGGCTGCCACCACAATCGATGGGCCAGCGGGGGTGTCCTTGAACCAGGACAGTGCCAGCCCGCCACACACGGCGAGTATGCCCAGCAGGCTCGCGCCCAGTGCCATCTGCTCTGGCGAGCGGGCGTGACGTTGTGCCGCAGCCGCCGGGATGATCAGCAATGAAGTGATCAGCAACACGCCGACGATTTTCATCGCCACGGCAATTACTACGGCGATCAACAGCATCAGGGCCAGGCGCAATCCAGCCACCGGCAGGCCTTCGACCCGGGCCAGTTCTTCATGCACCGTGATCGCCAGCAATGGGCGCCACAACGCAACCAGCAAGACCAGTACCGCAGCACTACCGCCAAGAATCCAGGCCAGATCGGTCGGACTGATCGCCAGCAGGTCGCCGAACAGATAGGCCATCAGGTCGATCCGCACTTCGTGCATGAAGCTTAGTACCACCAGGCCCAGAGAGAGCGTGCTGGGTGCGAGAATTCCCAAAAGTGTGTCGGATGCCAGCGGCTGGCGTTGTTGCAATGTCACCAGCAACACTGCCAACAGCAAGCAGCCGACGGTGACGGCAACGGTCGGGCTGACATCCAGCAGGAAGCCCAGGGCCACACCGAGCAATGCCGCGTGGGACAGGGTGTCGCCAAAATAGGCCATGCGCCGCCAGACCACGAAAGACCCCAGCGGGCCTGCAACGACGGCCAGGGCCAGGCCTGCAAGCAGGGCGTAGAGCAGAAAATCAGCCATGCTTGCAGCTATCTCCGTGAACATGGGGTTTACCCGACGCGGGCGCCTTGACCACCGAGCCATGCAAGTCGTGGGCGTGGTCGTGGTGGTGGTGATAAATCGCCAGGCTTTGTGCGTTTTTTCCGAACAGCTCGACGAAAGCCGGATCGCCGCTGACCTGCTCGGGATGGCCGGAACAGCAGACGTGGCGATTAAGGCAAACCACCTGGTCCGTGGTGCTCATCACCAGATGCAAATCGTGGGAGACCATCAGCACGCCGCAACCGTGACGGTCGCGCAGGCGGGTGATCAGGCTGTACAACTCAGCCTGGCCGGCCACATCGACACCCTGCACCGGCTCGTCGAGCACCAGCAGTTCCGGCTCGCGCAACAAGGCCCGGGCCAGCAACACGCGCTGCATTTCGCCACCGGAAACGCTTTGCACCGGGCTGTCGATCACCTGTTCGGCACCGACTTCCTTGAGTGCCGCCAAGGCCATCGCACGGTCCACGCCCGGCACCAGGCGCAAGAATCGCAGGACCGATAGCGGGAGGGTTGGATCGACGTGAAGTTTTTGCGGCATGTAACCGACCCGCAGTTTCGGCTTGCGCCATACGCTGCCGCTGTCCGGTTTCAACAGGCCGAGCACGGCACGCACCAGTGTGGTCTTGCCGGCGCCGTTGGGGCCGATCAGGGTAACGATCTGCCCCGGTTCGACGCTCAGCTCGATGTTGTCCAGCACCGGTTGCCCGGCGAACGTGACGGCAACCTGCTCAAGACGGATCAGCGCGTTGCTCATCAAGCCCCCTGGCAACCCGAGCAGAGACCGACCACTTCAACGGTCTGGCTTTCGACGATAAACCCGACATCCCTGGCGCTGGCGATGATCGCGTCGCTGATGGATTTTTGTTCGAGCTCGATGGCGGCGTGGCACCCACGGCAGATCAGGAACTGACCCTGGTGAGCATGTTCCGGGTGATTGCAGCCGATGAAGGCGTTGAGCGAGGAGATCCGATGGACCAGGCCGTTTTCCAGCAGGAAATCCAGCGCGCGGTACACCGTCGGCGGCGCAGCACGGCGACCGTCCTGCTCGCTGAGGACCGCGAGAATGTCGTAGGCACCCAGCGGCTTGTGGCTTTGCCACACCAGTTCCAGCACTCGCCGGCGCAACGCGGTCAGGCGCAGGCCTTGACGTGCGCACAGGGCATCGGCCTCGGACAAAGCGCTGTGAACGCAATGTGAGTGGTCGTGGGGACGGCTGGCGATCGGTGTTTTTAGCATGGGCGGCGACGAGTTTTGTGAGAGACGTTATTATGTTACCCGTTCTCGCCTCTTCGAGTGGTCATCGTGTCCCGACTTTTTTCTATCTTTGTCGCATTTACCGCAAGTTTTCTGCTGATCGGTTCGGCGCAGGCCGAGGTCAAGGTCCTTACCAGCATCAAGCCTCTGCAATTGATCGCCGCGGCGGTGCAGGACGGTGTGGCGATTCCCGAGGTCTTGCTGCCACCTGGAGCATCGCCGCATAACTATGCGTTGCGCCCTTCCGACGTGCGCAAGGTGCAATCGGTGGACCTGCTGTACTGGATCGGCCCGGACATGGAAGGTTTCCTGCCACGCGTGCTCAATGGTCGTACGCTGCCCAGCGTCGCCGTGCAAGATTTGGCAGGCATGAAACTGCGCCGCTTCGCCGAAGATAGCCACTCCCACGCCGAAGAAGTCGACGAACACGACCACGATCACCGCCCGGGCAGCCTGGATGCGCACCTGTGGCTGTCGCCGGTTAACGCCCGGGTCATCGCTACGAAAATGGCGGCCGACCTGAGTGCCACCGATCCTGACAATGCTGCGCGCTATCAGAGCAATCTGAAAGCCTTCGACGAGCGCCTTGATGCACTGGATGCGCGCCTGAAGAAACGCCTGGCCGATGTTCAGGGCAAACCTTACTTCGTGTTCCACGAAGCTTTCGACTACTTCGAGGACGCCTACGGCCTCAAGCACGTGGGTGTGTTCAGCGTCGCGGCCGAAGTGCAACCCGGTGCCCAGCATGTCGCGGCGATGCGCGCGCGATTGCAGGAAGTCGGCAAGACCTGCGTGTTCAGCGAACCGCCTCTGCGGCCGCGCCTGGCGGAAACCCTGGTGGCGGGTTTGCCGGTGAAACTGGCTGAACTGGATGCGCTGGGCGGGTATACGCCGGCGACTGCCCTAGGCTATGAGCAGGTGTTGGAGAAGCTGGGGAATGATTTGGCAGGGTGTCTGGAGTCGTTATAAACCCATAAAAAGATCGCAGCCTTCGGCAGCTCCTACCGCGGTCCGTAGGAGCTGTCGAAGGCTGCGATCTTTTGCTTTAAAGGGCGAAAGGCAACGGCGTATTGAC
>NZ_JBFUIC010000031.1:0-63199 GCF_056402075.1 Pseudomonas sp. P4_C3 | reverse complement strand
CGCTTTTGTAGGAGCTGCCGGAGGCTGCGATCTTTTGATCTTAAAAATCAAAATCAAAAGATCGCAGCCTCCGGCAGCTCCTACAAAAGCGATCACATTGCAGTCGGAAATCAAATCGGATTCGGGCAATCGATGAAGATGTGTTCCAGCGCAAAGCGCCGCGCCAGATAATCCCCCAGCGCCTGAACGCCGTAGCGCTCGGTGGCATGGTGACCGGCGGCGATGAAGCTGATGTCGTTTTCCCGGGCGCTGTGGAAGGTTTGCTCGGAAGCCTCGCCGCTGAGGTACAGATCGACGCCTGCCAGTATGGCCTGATCGATGTAACCCTGGCCACCACCGGTGCACCAGCCGACGCGGCGGATCATCGCGCTGCCTTCGATCAACAGCGGCTCACGGCCCATGACTTCCTTGACGCGGCGGGCGAAATCCCGGGGCGTCATCGGCTCATTCAGCGAGCCGACCAGGCCGACAATCTTCAGATTGTCCGGGTCCAGCGGGCCTTCGACGGTGATGTCGAGTTGCCGCGCGAGCTGCACGTTATTGCCGACGTCCGGGTGCAGATCCAGCGGCAGGTGATAGGACAACAGGCTGATATCGTGCTTGAGCAGGGTCTTCAAGCGGCGCTGCTTCATGCCGGTGATGCACGGGTTCTCGCCCTTCCAGAAATAGCCATGATGCACCAGCACCAGGTCGGCATTGGCCTCCACTGCCGCATCGAGCAAGGCCTGGCTGGCAGTGACGCCACTGACAATGCGCATCACTTGCGGACGGCCTTCGACCTGCAGGCCATTGGGACAGTAATCGGCGATTTTGGCGCTGTTTAGGTAACGGTCGGCTTCTTCGACCAGGGTGCTCAGGGCGACGGCCATAAAAGACTCCTAAATATCCCGTTCAGAGGCGCGTGCGGCCTCGTATAATGCGCGTCATTATGAGCGGTCTCATACCGCCTGCAACTCTCTCAGGAAGTGCTTAATGCTCAAGGCGCTGCGTTTTTCCGGCTGGCCGCTGCTGGCCGGCGTGCTTGTCGCTCTTTTGATAATCCAGCGTTACCCGCAGTGGGTCGGGCTTCCAAGCCTCGACGTCAATCTGCAACAAGCGCCGCAAACCACCAGTATGCAGCAGGGCCCGGTGTCTTATGCCGAAGCGGTATCCACCGCGGCGCCGTCGGTGGTGAACCTGTACACCACCAAAGTCATCAACAAACCCAACCATCCGTTGTTCGAAGATCCGCAGTTCCGTCGCTTCTTCGGCGATAACTCGCCCAAGCAGAAACGCATGGAATCGAGCCTCGGCTCCGGCGTGATCATGAGCCCGGAAGGCTACATCCTGACCAACAACCACGTGACCAGCGGCGCCGACCAGATCGTGGTGGCGCTCAAGGACGGCCGGGAAACCCTGGCGCGGGTGATCGGCAGCGATCCGGAGACTGATCTCGCGGTGCTGAAAATCGACCTGAAAAACCTGCCGTCGATCACTGTCGGGCGTTCCGACAACATCCGCATCGGCGACGTCGCGCTGGCCATCGGCAACCCGTTCGGCGTCGGCCAGACCGTAACCATGGGCATCATCAGCGCCACCGGTCGCAACCAACTGGGCCTGAACAACTATGAAGACTTCATCCAGACCGACGCCGCAATCAACCCCGGCAACTCCGGCGGTGCGCTGGTGGATGCCATCGGCAACCTGACCGGCATCAACACGGCGATCTTCTCCAAATCCGGCGGTTCCCAGGGCATCGGTTTCGCGATCCCGGTAAAGCTGGCGATGGAAGTGATGAAGTCGATCATCGAGCACGGCCAGGTGATTCGTGGCTGGCTGGGTATCGAAGTGCAGCCGCTGRCCCAGGAATTGGCCGAATCGTTCGGCTTGTCCGGACGCCCGGGCATTGTAGTGGCAGGGATTTTCCGCGACGGTCCGGCACAGAAGGCCGGCCTGCAACTGGGTGATGTGATTCTTGCCATCGATGGCGAACCGGCCGGTGATGGCCGCCGCTCGATGAATCAGGTGGCGCGGATCAAGCCGACAGACAAGGTCGCGATCCAGGTGATGCGCAACGGCAAGGAACTCAAGCTGACAGCGGAAGTCGGCCTGCGTCCGCCGCCGGCTCCGGTCAAGGAAAAAGAAGAAGAGTAACGCAGCACCCAAAACTACTGTGGGAGCGAGCTTGCTCCGGGCGGCGTTCCGACGATGAGGCCATAACATTCAACATCATTGTTGACTGTCAGGCCGCCATCGCGAGCAAGCTCGCTCCCACAGGGTCGTGCCTGTTTTTAGAGGTCGCCGAGTCCATCGATCAGCGCCTGATTCTGCTCTGGCGTGCCGATGCTGATCCGCAGGAACTGGGCAATCCGCTCCTGCTTGAAGTGCCGGACGATCACGCCCTGCTCACGCAACTTGGCCGCAAGCCCCGCCGCATCGTGCCGGGGGTGACGGGCGAAAATGAAGTTCGCCGCCGATGGCAGCACTTCAAACCCCTTCTCCTCTAGCTGCGTAACGACCTTCTCGCGATTCTCGATCACCAACCGGCAGGTCTTGTCGAAATACTCGCGATCCTCGAACGCCGCGGCAGCGCCGACATTCGCCATGCGATCCAGCGGATAGGAGTTGAAGCTGTTCTTGATCCGCTCCAGCGCCTCGATCAGGTCCGGATGGCCGACCGCCAGCCCCACCCGCAGGCCGGCCAGGGAACGGGACTTGGACAGGGTCTGGGTCACCAGCAGGTTCGGATAACGCTCGACCAGCGTGATTGCCGTCTCGCCGCCGAAGTCGATGTAGGCCTCGTCCACCACGACCACAGAATCCGGGCTGGCCTTGAGAATCTGCTCCACCGCCTCCAGCGCCAACAGGCAACCTGTAGGTGCGTTCGGGTTGGGGAAGATAATCCCGCCGTTCGGCTTGGCGTAGTCCGCCGGGTTGATCTGGAATTGCTCGTCCAGTGGCACGGCGTCGAACTTGATGCCGTACAACCCGCAGTAAACCGGATAGAAGCTGTAGCTGATGTCCGGGAACAGCAGCGGCTGATCGTGCTGCAGCAAACCGTGGAAGATGTGCGCCAGCACTTCATCGGAACCGTTGCCGAGGAACACCTGATTGCCTTGCACGCCGTAGTACCTGGCAACGGCCTGCTTGAGCAGATCGCTGTTCGGGTCCGGGTACAGACGCAGATTGTCATTCAGTTCGGTTTGCATCGCCGCAAGGGCTTTTGGCGATGGGCCGTACGGGTTTTCGTTGGTGTTGAGCTTCACCAGCTTTGCCAGCTTCGGCTGCTCACCCGGGACGTAAGGCACCAGATTCTTGACGAACGGGCTCCAGAATTTACTCATGTTCAGTTCCCCTTTTGTTCATCAACGATGCGGTATTCGGCGCTACGCGCGTGGGCGGTCAGCGACTCGCCACGGGCCAGCACGGAAGCGGTCTTGCCCAACTCGGACGCGCCCTGCTCGGAGCAGAAGATGATCGACGAGCGTTTCTGGAAGTCGTACACACCCAGCGGCGAGGAGAAACGCGCAGTGCCGGAGGTCGGCAATACGTGGTTCGGGCCGGCACAGTAGTCACCCAAGGCTTCGGACGTGTGACGGCCCATGAAGATCGCGCCGGCATGGCGGATTTTCGGCAGCCAGGCCTGTGGATCGGCAACGGACAATTCGAGGTGCTCCGGCGCGATGCGGTTGGCGACTTCGATGGCCTGTTCCATGTCGCGCACCTTGATCAGTGCACCACGGCCATTGATCGAGGTTTCAATGATCGCGGCGCGTTCCATGGTCGGCATCAGCTTGGCGATGCTGGCGGCGACCTTGTCGAGGAACTCGGCGTCGGGGCTGACCAGAATGGCCTGGGCGTCTTCGTCGTGCTCGGCTTGGGAGAAAAGATCCATGGCGATCCAGTCCGGATCGGTCTGGCCGTCGCACACCACAAGGATTTCCGAAGGGCCGGCGATCATGTCGATACCGACCTGGCCAAACACGTGGCGCTTGGCGGTGGCGACATAGATGTTGCCCGGGCCGACCACCTTGTCGACCTTCGGCACGCTTTCGGTGCCGTAAGCCAATGCGGCAACGGCTTGAGCGCCACCGATTGTGAACACGCGGTCGACACCGGCGATGCAGGCAGCGGCCAGCACCAGCTCGTTGATTTCACCGCGCGGGGTTGGCACCACCATGACCACTTCGGTGACGCCTGCAACCTTGGCCGGAATCGCGTTCATCAGCACCGACGACGGGTACGACGCCTTGCCGCCCGGCACGTACAGACCGGCGCGGTCCAGCGGCGTGACTTTCTGGCCCAGCACCGTGCCGTCGGCCTCGGTGTAGCTCCAGGAATCCTGCTTCTGTTTTTCGTGGTAGCTGCGCACTCGAGCCGCGGCGACTTCCAGCGCTTCGCGCTGCGGCACGGAGATACGGGTAAGTGCCAGTTCCAGACGCTCGCGCGGCAGGATCAGGTCGGCCATGGACTTCACGTCCAGGCCATCGAACTGGCGGGTAAAGTCCACCAGTGCCGCGTCGCCACGCTCACGCACGGCCTTGATGATGTCCAGCACCCGCTGATTGACCGAGTCGTCAGACACACTTTCCCAGCTCAGCAGATGATCCAGATGATGCGCGAAATCCGGGTCAGCAGCGTTGAGTCGGCGAATTGCAGTCAGTGCGGTCATAGCGAGAACCTCATAGGAATGGCAAAAACTCAGGCGCCCTAACTTAGCAGTCGTTTCCGCTTGGGCACCTGAGAATTCTGGCTATGAGGCGGATAGACGGGCGCGACTCAAGGTCGCGCAGGTGAATCAGCCGCGGTGTCGAGACTCCACTGCCTTGCGCAGGGTGTCGATCAACGCCTGGATACGGGCGTGCTGCATTTTCATCGAAGCTTTATTGACGATCAGCCGGGAGCTGATGGCAGCAATGAAATCCTGTGGCTCCAGGCCGTTGGCCCGCAGCGTGTTACCGGTGTCGACCACGTCGATGATCTTGTCGGCAAGGCCGATCAGCGGTGCCAGCTCCATCGAGCCGTACAGCTTGATGATGTCGACCTGACGACCCTGTTCAGCGTAATAACGCTYGGCAACGTTGACGAACTTGGTGGCGATGCGCAGGCGGCCCTTGGGCTCGACCGCGCCAACCTTGCCGGCCGTCATCAACTTGCACTGGGCAATTTGCAGGTCCAGTGGCTCGTACAAGCCCTGGCCGCCATATTCCATCAGCACATCTTTACCGGCGACACCGAGGTCGGCAGCACCATGTTCGACATAGGTCGGAACATCGGTGGCACGCACGATCAGCAGGCGTACATCTTCCTGGGTCGTGGGAATGATCAGCTTGCGGCTCTTGTCCGGATTCTCGGTCGGCACGATGCCCGCTTCAGCCAGAAGCGGCAGGGTGTCGTCAAGGATGCGGCCCTTGGACAGTGCGATGGTCAACATGGGAAACGTCAGTCCTTATCAAGGTACTCATGCCCGGTCACAAATGGCGCCGGACATACATCGAGCCGAAAACGGCCCGACTTCAACAAATCAACGGGCACGTCCTTATGCCCATGCAGCAGGTACTAGCCCGGAACGCGACGGATCTTGGCGCCCAGCATCTGCAGTTTTTCTTCGATGCACTCGTAGCCACGGTCTATGTGGTAGATGCGGTCGATCAGGGTGTCGCCGTCGGCGATCAGGGCCGAAATCACCAGGCTGGCCGAGGCACGCAGGTCGGTCGCCATCACTGGCGCGCCCTTGAGTTTTTCGGTGCCGGTGACGATCGCGGTGTTGCCCTCGACCTGGATCTTGGCGCCCATGCGGTGCAGCTCATAGACGTGCATGAAGCGGTTTTCGAAGATCGTCTCGATCACAGCACCGGTGCCTTCGGCAATGGCGTTGAGGGAGATGAACTGGGCCTGCATGTCGGTCGGGAACGCCGGGTACGGAGCGGTCCGCACGTTGACGGCTTTCGGCCGCTTGCCGTGCATGTTCAGCTCGATCCAGTCTTCGCCGCAGGTGATTTCGGCACCGGACTCACGGAGTTTTTCCAGAACGGCTTCGAGGATGGTCGGATCGGTGTCCTTGACCTTCACGCGGCCGCCGGTCACGGCAGCGGCAACCAGGTAGGTACCGGTTTCGATACGGTCCGGCATCACCTTGTAAGTGGTGGTGTGCAGACGCTCGACGCCGTCGATGGTGATGGTGTCGGTGCCGGCACCGGAAACCTTGGCACCCATGGCGTTCAGGAAGTTCGCCAGGTCGACCACTTCAGGCTCGCGCGCGGCGTTAGCCAGGACGCTGCGGCCTTTGGCCAGCGCTGCGGCCATCATGATGTTTTCGGTACCGGTCACACTGACGGTATCGAAGAAGAAGTGCGCACCGCGCAGGCCGCCTTCAGGCGCCTTGGCCTTGATGTAGCCGCCTTCAACGTCGATGACTGCACCCATGGCTTCCAGGCCACGGATGTGCAGGTCAACCGGACGCGAACCGATGGCGCAACCGCCAGGCAAGGCGACTTCGGCTTCACCGAAACGGGCAACCATCGGGCCCAGCACCAGGATCGACGCACGCATGGTTTTAACCAGTTCGTACGGTGCGACCAGGGTCTTGATGGTGCGCGGGTCGATTTCGACGGAGAGTTTTTCGTCGATCACAGGCTCGATGCCCATGCGGCCGAACAGCTCGATCATGGTGGTGATGTCGTGCAGGTGCGGCAGGTTGGCCACGGTCACCGGGCCATCGCACAGCAAAGTGGCCGCCAGGATCGGCAGGGCAGAGTTCTTTGCCCCGGAGATGCGGATTTCGCCATCAAGACGAACGCCACCGGTAATAATCAATTTATCCATAAGAATCTCGACGCCCTTGGGCTCAGGTGCGCTCGGCCCAGGCCGCGCTGCTGAAAAATTTCATAGTCACCGCGTGGATGCTGCCATCAGCGATCCATGGGTTCAAATGGGCATAGATGCTCTGCTGACGCTTCACCGGGCTCAATGCCGCCAGTTCATCGCTAATCACGTTCAGCTGGAAATTGCAGCCTTCGCCCTCAACTTCTATCTGAGTTCCGGGCAGCTTTCCTTCAAGGAAGCTCTTCACTTCTACGGCCTGCATGCTCAACCTCATTCGGCGCCCTGTGCGCGCGGGTCGGACATCATACAAAAAAGCCCCGCGCCTGCGAACCCCGCCAAACAGGACTCGGACGGGGGGCTTCTTTATAGATGCGTGTCAGGGGTGCGCCAACAGCTCGGTCAGCTCGCTGACCTGAGCAATTTCACGCATGTCATCCGGCATTCCGCGGATACTCAGGGCCTTGCCGGCCGCCTGCGCATCGCGGATAAAGCACAGCAGCAACGACAAACCGACACTGCTGGACTTGGTCACCGCCGAGCAATCGACCACCAGCGCCGCAGCCTTGCTGGCCTTGATCAGCGCCTTGCCCTGCTCGCGCAGGCCAGGGCCGGTGCGGTAATCCAGCACACCGCTGAGTCGCAGCTCGCCCGCTTCGTCCATCTGGACTGCCGACTCACTCATTGGGCTGACTGCCCTGGCTTCTTGTCGGTGGCTTCCTTGGCCTTGGCGACTTCCCCGGCCCAACCATTGATGGTCTTGTCCAGGTCGTTGCCATTGCGTTGCATCGCATCGGCGAACTGATCGCGGAACAGCTTGCCGATGTTGATGCCATTGATGATCACGTTACGCAGTTTCCACTCGCCGTTGATCTTTTCCAGCGTGTAGGACACTGGATAGATCGCACCGCTGCTGCCCTTGACGGTCATGCCAACGGTGGTACGGTCGCCCGACTCGTCTTTGGCCGGATCAACGGTGATGCCCTGGTTGTTGTACTCCAGCAAGGCATTGCCATAGAACTGGAACAGACCCTTCTTGAAGTTTTCTTCGAAGGTCTTCATCTGCGCCGGGGATGCTTTCTTCGAGTATTTGACCGTCATGATGCTCTTGGAAATGCCCTCGGCATCCACGACCGGCCCGACGATGGTGTTCAGCGCCGCATAAAAGTCTTGCGGATCCTGCTTGTACTTTTCTTTGTTGGCCGCCAGATCGGCCAGCATCCGATTAGTGGTGTCCTGTACCAGATCGTGCGCGGAAGGCGCCGCCACGGCGTGGGACACCAACGGAAACACCGCGAGTATTACCAACAGGCCACGTCGCAAGGTAGAGATCATTTAACAGTTCCTCATTTAGCTTCTTTGCTAACGGTATTGAGCAGGAATTTACCGATCAGGTCTTCGAGCACCAGCGATGACTGCGTGTCATGGATGGTTCCGCCATCCTTGAGCAGGGTATCTTCCCCGCCCACGCTGATACCGATGTACTTTTCGCCCAACAGGCCAGCGGTCAGGATAGATGCAGTAGAGTCCGCCGGAAGATTATCGATGCGTTTTTCCAACTGCATGGTCACCCGACCAGTAAAACTGTCGCGATCCAGATCGATGGCCGTGACCTTGCCGATAGTCACACCGGCCATGGTCACTTTAGCTCTGACCGTCAAACCGGCGATATTGTCGAAGTAGGCGTAAAGTTTATACGTATCGGTGCTCGGACTCGGGGACAGGCCACTGACCCGCAACGCCAACAAGAGCAAAGCCAGGATGCCAGCCAGCAAGAAAAGGCCGACACCGATTTCCAGGGTGCGGTTTTGCATCAGAAATCTCCAAACATCAAGGCGGTCAGAATAAAGTCCAGGCCGAGTACTGCCAACGAGGCATATACAACGGTCTTGGTAGTGGCACGACTGATCCCCTCGGAAGTGGGTTCGCAGTCATAGCCTTGGAATACGGCGATCCAGGTCACGACAAAGGCAAAGACGATACTTTTGATGATCCCGTTGAGCACATCGTCGGTGAACGTCACGCTGTTCTGCATGTTCGACCAGTAGGAACCTTCATAGACTCCCAGCCAGTCGACAGCTACCCACGAGCCGCCCCAGATACCCACCACGCTGAAAATCATCGCCAGCACCGGCAGGGAAATGAAACCGGCCCACAAGCGTGGCGCGATGATGTACTTGAGCGGGTCAACCCCGATCATTTCCAGGCTGGACAACTGCTCGGTGGACTTCATGTTGCCGATTTCGGCGGTCAACGCCGAACCTGCGCGCCCGGCGAACAGCAAGGCAGTCACCACCGGCCCCAGTTCACGCAGCAGCGTCAGGGCAACCATCTGCCCGACAGCCTGCTCCGAACCATAGCTGGAAAGAATGTTGAAGCCCTGCAGCGCCAGCACCATGCCGATGAACACCCCGGAGACCACAATGATCACCAGGGACATCACGCCCACCGAATGCAGCTGCTTGACCAGCAGCCCGAAGGCGCCACCGATACCGCCCCGGCCGAGCAAGGCATGGAACAGGAACAAGCTCGAACGCCCGAACACCGCCAGCGCATCGATGCCGGCCTGGCCGAAGCGGCGAACGCGTTCTATCAATGAAATTCTGCGCATCAGCGCTTCCCCAGAAGATCTGCGCGGTAATCCGTCGCTGGAAAGTGGTACGGGACCGGGCCGTCGGGTTCGCCGGTCATGAACTGACGAATGCGCKGTTCATCCGAGTTCATCAACTCGTCCGGCGTCCCCTCCCCCAGCACCTGACCATCGCCCACCACATAAATGTAATCGGCAATGCTCGCGGTCTCGGCCAGGTCATGGGACACCACGATGCTGGTGATGCCCAGCGCATCGTTGAGCAAACGAATCAGGCGCACCAGAACGCCCATTGCGATGGGGTCCTGGCCGACAAAGGGCTCGTCGTACATGAGGATCTGCGGGTCGAGCGCAATCGCCCGGGCCAGCGCAACACGGCGTTTCATGCCGCCGGAAAGCTCGTCGGGCATCAGGTCGATGGCACCGCGCAAGCCCACAGCCTGCAGCTTGAGCAGGACGATGTCGCGGATCATTTCATCCGGCAGTTGCGTATGGACCCGCAACGGAAAGGCGACGTTCTCGAAGACATCGAGGTCGGTGAACAGTGCGCCGCTCTGAAACAGCACGCCCATATGCTTGCGCGCATCGAACAGGTCGCTGCGCGACAGTTTTGGCAGATTCTGACCGTTGACCCAGACTTCGCCCCTGGTAGGCCGCAACTGGGCACCCATCAGACGCAAAAGCGTGGTCTTGCCACACCCGGAAGGCCCCATGATGCCGGTGACCTTGCCGCGCGGGATACGGATATCGACATTATTGAAAATGCTGCGCGCACCGCGCTTGAAGGACAGTCCCTTCAGCTCGACCGCGTAGGCGTTATCGGCACTCATCTAAACTCCTTGCGATGCAGCCTCTCACTCGGACGCCTGGCTTCCTGACGAAAGCACATACCTCCCGGGCAGGCCGAACTGGCGGCGAACTATATCACTGCAAAGGCTGCGCGCCCAAGGCCAAAGCCGGGGCAAGTTCAACTGCATGACGGGTTGAAAGCGCCATTTAGAAGGTTTCCCGCAACAGGTAATGACAATGCGCGACGAACTTGCGTGAGGGATTCGATCATTACCGTTATAATCGCCGACTTTTCATCAGGCTATACGATTTCTGACATGAGCCAATCCAGCGACCTGATTCAATCAGCACAACGCACCATCCGCCTCGAGGTAGAAGCCGTGCAAGGCCTGCTGCCCCATATCGATGCTGATTTCGTACGCGCTTGCGAGATGATTCTGGCCAGCAAGGGCCGCGTGGTCGTGGTCGGCATGGGCAAGTCGGGGCACATCGGCAACAAGATTGCCGCGACCCTGGCCAGCACCGGCACCACGGCATTTTTTGTGCACCCGGCTGAAGCCAGCCACGGCGACATGGGCATGATTACCCGCGACGACATCATTCTGGCGCTCTCGAATTCCGGCTCCACCAATGAAATCGTGACCCTGCTGCCGCTGATCAAGCGCCTGGGCATTCAATTGATCAGCATGACCGGCAATCCTGACTCCGCGCTGGCCAAGGCCGCCGAGGTCAACCTGAATGTTCACGTCGAGCATGAAGCCTGCCCGCTGAACCTGGCACCAACCTCGTCGACCACCGCCGCCCTGGTCATGGGCGACGCCCTGGCAGTCGCGCTGCTGGAAGCCCGTGGCTTTACCGCCGAAGACTTCGCCTTTTCCCATCCCGGTGGTGCCCTGGGCCGACGCCTGCTGCTGAAAGTGGAAAATGTCATGCACGCCGGGCAAGAGTTGCCGCAAGTACAGCGCGGCACCCTGCTGAAGGACGCACTAATGGAAATGACCCGCAAAGGCCTGGGCATGACCGTGGTCCTGGAAGCCGATGGAAAGCTGGCCGGGATCTTTACCGACGGTGACTTGCGTCGCACGCTGGACCGTAGCATCGACATCCATAGCGCTACCATCGACCAGGTCATGACTGCACACGGCAAGACTGCCCGCGCCGAAATGCTCGCCGCCGAAGCGCTGAAAATCATGGAAGATCATAAAATCAACGCGCTTGTCGTGGTCGACCGTGAAGACCGCCCGGTCGGCGCCTTGAACATGCACGACTTGCTTCGTGCAGGAGTAATGTAATGAGTGCGGACCTGTTGCAACGCGGCAAACAGATCAAACTGGCGGTGTTCGATGTCGATGGCGTGCTGACCGACGGGCGCCTGTACTTCCTCGAAGACGGCAGCGAATTCAAGACGTTCAACACACTCGACGGCCAGGGCATCAAGATGCTGATGGCCGCCGGTGTGCAGACCGCCATCATCAGTGGCCGCAAGACTCCGGTGGTCGAGCGACGAGCCAAAAACCTCGGCATCCCGCATCTCTATCAGGGTCGTGAGGATAAACTGGTGGTACTCGACGAACTGCTGGCCCAACTCAACCTGAGCTATGAACAGGTGGCCTACCTCGGCGATGACTTGCCGGACCTGCCGGTGATTCGCCGCGTCGGCCTGGGCATGGCGGTGGCCAATGCCGCCAGCTTCGTGCGTGAACACGCTCACGGCATCACCCTCGCCCGTGGTGGTGAAGGTGCCGCTCGCGAATTCTGCGAACTGATCCTGCGCGCCCAGGACCGCCTCGATGCGGCCAATGCGGCGTACCTGTGAGCCCACTATGCTGAGCAAAAAGTTTCGCAACACCCTGATGTACAGTTGCATCGCGGCGATATTCGCCGCGGCTGGCTACTGGAACATCAGCCCGGAACGCTTCCTCGACAAGCCGGTAACGCCGGTCGATGAAAGCGCGATCGACTATTACGCCATCAACGCCCACAGCGTGCAGTACCTGCCGGACGGCAAGCTGCAATATGATCTGGTGTCCGACAAGGTCGAGCACCTGAAAGCGACCGAGGTGACATTGCTGACCAACCCCGACCTGAATGTGTTCCGCGGCACTGAATTTCCGTGGCACGTCCAGAGCCTGCACGGCGAGGTCAACCCTGATGGCACACAGGTCGAACTGATCGATGACGTGCGTATCACGCGCTTCGACGAGAAAAACCGTAAAACCCTGATCACCAGCACCCGCATGACCGTGTTCCCGCAGCAGCAATATGCGCAGACAGAGCAAGACGTTAGAATCGACGGCGCTGGCGGTGTATCGACTGGCAAGGGAATGAAGGCGTATTTGAAAGAAAGCAGGATACACCTGCTATCGAACGTAAGAGGACAGTATGAGGCTCGTTAAAACCCTCCCGATTTTGCTCAGTCTGGGCGCAGCACTGGGAAGCGTGAGCGCCTGGGCTCTGCCGGAAGATCAACAGCAGCCTATCCGCATTCAGGCCGACGATGCCCAACTGGACGACAAGCAAGGTATTGCCATCTATACCGGTGACGTGATCATTACCCAAGGTACGATGAAGGTTACCGGCAACAAGGTGACCATGACCCGCACCCCGAATGGCGACATCGACGTGGTTACCTCGGTGGGCAACCTGGCCTACTTCGAGCAACTGCAAACGGCGGGCGACACCAAACCCGTCCAGGGCTGGGGTGTGACCATCCAGTACCACGCAACGCAAAATCGCGTTGTGCTGATCGACAAGGCCAAAGTCATCGACAAGGACAACAACACCACCCAAGGTGAGAAAATCGTCTACGACACCGAGAAGAAGCTGGCCAGCGCCGGTCGCGCCACCGGCAGCAAGGTGACCGAGTCGCGTCCGCGTATCGACATGGTGATCCAGCCGAAGAAGAAAACCGACGAGAAAAAGGCCCAGTAATGGCAACTCTGAAAGCTCAGCATCTGGCCAAGAGCTACAAGAGCCGCCAGGTCGTGCGCGACGTCAGCCTGTCCATCGACAGCGGTCAGATCGTCGGCCTGCTTGGCCCGAACGGTGCCGGCAAGACCACCTGCTTCTACATGATCGTCGGTCTGGTGCAGGCCGACCAGGGCCGCGTCCTGATCGATGACCTGGACATCAGCCACCAGCCGATGCACGGCCGCGCAAAGGCTGGTATCGGCTACCTGCCGCAAGAAGCATCGATCTTCCGCAAACTGTCGGTGGCCGACAACATCATGGCCATCCTCGAGACCCGCAAGGAACTCGACAAGGCCGGTCGGCGCAAGGAACTGGAAAGCCTGCTGCAGGAATTCCACATCAGCCACATCCGCGACAACCTCGGCATGAGCCTGTCTGGTGGTGAGCGCCGTCGCGTGGAAATCGCCCGAGCCCTGGCCACCAACCCGAAATTCATCCTCCTCGACGAACCCTTCGCCGGCGTGGACCCGATTTCGGTCGGGGACATCAAGCAGATCATTCACCACCTCAAGGCCAAAGGCATTGGCGTGCTGATCACCGACCACAACGTTCGTGAAACCCTGGATATCTGCGAAACCGCCTACATCGTCAACGACGGCCAACTGATCGCCGAAGGCGACGCTGAAACCATCCTGGCCAACGACCTGGTGAAGGAAGTGTACCTGGGCCACGAATTCCGCCTGTAAGACACCGAGATGCGAGACTGGTCGACGAGCGCTTGTCTCGATAAAAAACAACTCTTTTTTATTGTTACAGCGCTCTAGGCAAACACGACGCCTCAAAGATGTTCAAGAGCCGGCCGGAGCAACCTGTCAACAAAACATTGCAGCTTTTTATTGTTACAGCGCTCTAGGCAAACTCTACAGTTTCAGGCATATAATTTGCTTATGTTTGGCGCCCCGGCGCCCTGTAGTGGATGGCGCGTGTGCGCCGGCGAATAAGGTGTTAAGCCCCTGCCATGAAACCATCGCTAGTCTTGAGAATGGGCCAGCAGCTGACGATGACACCGCAGCTGCAACAGGCTATCCGCCTGCTCCAATTGTCGACCCTGGACCTGCAACAGGAAATCCAGGAGGCCCTGGAGTCCAATCCGATGCTCGAACGCCAGGAAGAAGGCGACGACTTCGATAACACCGACCCCTTGGCCGACAACGCCGAACAGAAGCCCAACACCGACATCCAGGAACCCTCCTACCAGGAAACCGCCCCGACGGTTGATAACCTCGATGAGGGTGACTGGAACGAGCGCATCCCCAACGAACTCCCCGTCGACACCGCGTGGGAAGACGTTTACCAGACCAGCGCCAGCAGCCTGCCCAGCAATGACGACGACGAGTGGGACTTCACCACCCGTACCTCGGCCGGCGAAAGCTTGCAAAGCCACTTGCTGTGGCAACTGAACCTGGCCCCGATGTCCGACACCGATCGCCTGATCGCCGTGACCCTGATCGACTGCATCAACAATCAGGGCTACCTGGACGAAACCCTCGAGGAAATCCTCGACGCCTTCGATCCGGAACTGGACATCGAACTGGACGAAATCGAAGCGGTCCTGCATCGCATCCAGCAATTCGAGCCCGCCGGCATCGGCGCCCGCAACCTGGGCGAATGCCTGCTGCTGCAATTGCGCCAGCTACCCGCCAAGACCCCTTGGCTGGCTGAGGCCAAGCGCCTGGTCACCGATTACATCGACTTGCTTGGCAGCCGCGACTATAGCCAACTGATGCGCCGCATGAAGCTCAAGGAAGATGAACTACGCCAGGTCATCGAGCTGGTCCAGAGCCTCAACCCGCGCCCGGGTTCGCAGATCGAGTCCACCGAAGCCGAGTATGTCGTTCCTGACGTTATCGTGCGCAAGGACAACGAGCGCTGGCTGGTGGAGCTGAATCAGGAGTCGGTGCCACGGCTGCGGGTCAACGCCCAGTACGCTGGTTTCGTGCGCCGCGCCGACACCAGCGCCGACAACACGTTCATGCGCAATCAGTTGCAGGAGGCCCGCTGGTTCATCAAGAGCCTGCAAAGCCGCAATGAAACCCTTATGAAGGTTGCCACCCAGATCGTCGAGCATCAGCGTGGTTTCCTCGAATATGGCGACGAAGCCATGAAGCCGCTGGTCCTGCATGACATCGCCGAAGCGGTCGGCATGCATGAGTCGACGATTTCACGGGTGACCACCCAGAAGTTCATGCACACCCCCCGGGGCATTTATGAACTGAAGTACTTTTTCTCCAGTCACGTCAGCACCTCCGAAGGCGGCGAATGCTCGTCCACGGCGATCCGCGCGATCATCAAAAAACTGGTTGCCGCGGAAAATCAGAAAAAGCCATTGAGTGACAGCAAGATCGCTGGTTTACTGGAGGCACAAGGCATTCAGGTGGCTCGCCGCACCGTCGCCAAGTACCGCGAATCCCTCGGGATCGCGCCTTCGAGCGAACGCAAGCGGTTGATGTAGAGCCACGCCACAGCGTTCCAGTGGCAGGCATTTCTRCCTGCCGCTTTATGCACTGGCAACGAAGGAGAAGCTGTATGCAAGTCAACATCAGTGGACACCAACTGGAAGTGACCGAACCTCTTCGCACCTACATCGGCGAAAAACTCGAACGATTGGAGCGACATTTCGACAAGATCACTAATGTGCAGGTCACGATGACCGTCGAAAAACTGAAGCAGAAAATCGAAGCCACGCTGCATATTCCCGGGAATGAAGTGGTCGCCAACGCGGAACATACCGATATGTACGCCGCGATCGACGCACTCACCGACAAGCTGGATAAACAACTCAAAAAGCATAAGGAAAAGACCCAGAGCCTCCTCCAGGGTGCAACCGGTCGTTAACACTCCCAACCCATGATCCGACTTGAAAGTATCCTGACCCCCGGCCGTTCCCTGGTGAACGTGCCGGGCGGCAGTAAAAAGAAAGCCCTCGAGCAAATTGCCAATCTGATCGCCCGCGAAGTGCCGGCCCTGGAGATGCAAGATGTCTTCGAGGCACTGATTGCCCGTGAAAAACTCGGCTCCACCGGTTTTGGCAACGGCATCGCTATTCCACACTGCCGTCTCAAGGGCTGTGTTTCACCCATCAGTGCATTGATGCACCTGGACGCCCCTATCGACTTCGACGCCATCGACGGCGCGCCGGTTGACTTGCTGTTCGTATTGCTGGTCCCGGAAGCCGCCACCGATGCGCACCTTGAGCTGCTGCGACAAATCGCCAGCATGCTCGACCGCAAGGAAGTTCGCGAAAAACTGCGTAATGCTGCAAGCAACGAAGCCCTGTATCAGGTTGTCCTGGACGAGCAAAACGGTCAGTAATCATGCGCTTGATCATCGTCAGTGGCCGTTCCGGCTCAGGTAAAAGTACCGCCCTCGACGTTCTTGAGGACAACGGCTACTACTGCATCGACAACCTGCCTGCCGGTCTGCTGCCGGAACTGGCCGAACGAGCCTTGATTCATACCGAGCTGCTACAGCCGCTGGTCGCCGTTTCCATTGATGCGCGCAACCTGCCCAGCCACCTGTCACGCTTCCCCGATCTGCTCGAAGAAGTCCGCAACCGCCACATCCAGTGCGATGTGCTGTACCTGGATGCCGACGAAGAAACCTTGCTCAAGCGCTTCTCGGAAACCCGCCGACGTCACCCCCTGACCAACGCCAACCGCTCGCTGGCCGAAGCCATCAGCGTCGAGAGCGACCTGCTCGGGCCGATTGCCGACCTCGCCGATCTCAAGATCAACACCACCAGCCTGAACCTGTACCAGCTGCGCGACGCCATCAAACTGCGTCTGTTGAATCAGCCCGAGCCGGGCACTGCGTTCCTGGTGGAATCCTTCGGGTTCAAGCGTGGCATGCCGGTGGACGCCGACCTGGTGTTCGATGTGCGTTGCCTGCCCAACCCTTACTGGAAACCGGAATTGCGCGAGCAGTCCGGGCTCGATCAACCGGTTGCCGAATACCTGGCGGCACAGCCGGATGTCGAAGAGATGTTCCAGGACATTTCCACATACCTGCTAAAGTGGCTGCCTCGTTTTGCCGCCAGCAACCGCGCCTATGTCACCATTGCCATTGGCTGCACTGGCGGACATCACCGCTCCGTCTACCTGACCGAGCGTCTGGGGCAGGCGCTGCAAAAATCCCTGAAGAACGTCCAGGTTCGCCACCGCGACCTCAGCTAAAGGATTCACATCGCGATGCCTGCTCTGGAAATCGAAATCATCAACAAGCTGGGCCTGCATGCCCGTGCTTCTGCAAAATTCGTCGGGGTCGCCGGCCAGTTCAAGGACTGCACGATCAGGGTAGGACGCACACCTGAATCCACAGTAGATGGCAAAAGCATCATGGCCATGATGATGCTCGCTGCCGGTAAGGGCACCAAAATCCATCTGAGCACGGAAGGCGAGCAGGAAAAGGAAGCGATGGACGCGCTGGTAGCCTTGATCAATAACTACTTCGACGAAGGCGAATAAACATCAAAAGATCGCAGCCTTCGGCAGCTCCTACATTGGGCTCGTGTAGGAGCTGCTGAAGGCTCGGGCCGCGTTCGGACGATCTTTTGATCCACAAAAAGAAAGGCGCGCCACCCATKGGGTGGCGCGCCTTTTTTATGCAACGGTCTGAGCTTAGCTACCCGCCACCGTCATCCGCTCGATCAACACCGAACCAGTGCGAATGTTGCTGCGCAGTTCCAGGTCGTTACCCACGGCAACGATCTGTTTGAACATATCGCGCATGTTGCCGGCGATGGTCACTTCCTGGACCGCGAACTGGATTTCGCCGTTCTCGACCCAGTAACCCGCCGCGCCCCGGGAATAATCGCCGGTGACCATGTTCAGCCCCTGGCCCATCAACTCGGTGACCAACAGTCCGCGTCCCATGCGCCGCAGCAAGGCCGCCTGGTCTTCATCACCATGGGTGACGAACAGGTTGTGCACGCCGCCGGCGTTGGCCGTACTTGGCATGCCGAGCTTGCGGCCGGAGTAGGTACCGAGGATGTACGACACCAACTCGCCTTTTTCGACGAACGGTTTGGCGTAGGTTGCCAGGCCATCGCCATCGAACGCCGCGCTGCCCAAGGCTCGCATCAAGTGCGGACGTTCGTCGATGGTCAGCCACTCCGGAAACAGCTTCTGGCCGAGAGTGCCCTCAAGGAACGAAGACTTGCGATACAGGCTGCCGCCGGAAATCGCCGACAGGAAACTGCCAAACAGGCCCCCGGCCAACTCTGCGGAAAACAGCACCGGCACCTCACAAGTCGGCACCGGACGCGCTCCCAGACGACTCGCCGCCCGTTGCGCGGCACGCTGGCCGATGCTGACCGGATCGGCCAGCAGATTGCCCTGGCGGTTCACGTCGTACCAGTAATCGCGCTGCATCTGGCCGTCCGCTTCGGCGATCATCACGCAGCTCAAGCTGTGACGAGTCGATGCGTAACCACCGATAAACCCGTGGCTGTTGCCATAAACGCGGCAACCCTGATGGGTACTGAGAGTGGYGCCGTCAGCGTTCTTGATCCGGCTGTCGGCAGCAAACGCCGCGGCTTCACAGGCCAAGGCCTGTTCGATGGCTTGTTCCGGAGTGATGTCCCATTGGTGGAACAGGTCGAAATCCTGAATATCCCGCGCCATCAGCGCGGCATCCGCCAGGCCCGAGGCTTCGTCTTCCGAAGTGTGTTTGGCGATGGCCAGTGCCGCGGCGACGGTTTCGCGAATCGCTTCCGGACCACTGGCCGATGTGCTGGCCGAGCCTTTGCGCTGACCGACGTACAAGGTGATGCCAAAACCCTGATCGCGGTTGAATTCTACCGTTTCGACTTCACGCTGACGCACCGTGGTCGACAAGCCCTGCTCCAATGACACCGCCACTTCACAGGCGCTGGCGCCCAGGCGCCTGGCTTCAGCGATGATCTGCTCGACTTGTTCCTGCAGTGCCGGCAACGCTTGTGGGCCGACGCTTTCAACTGCACTCATGCTGTTCTCCACTCAAATTCTGCTTTCGGTAACGGTCATCGAGCGACCGGGCCGGACAAGCGGCCCCCGACTGGTTATCATGGCGGCGTTTCTTTGCGGACGGCCACCATGGTTGATTCTTACGACGACTCCCTCGATACGGGAGAAAAAAGCAAATCCCAGGTTAAACGCGAGCTGCATGCTCTGGTTGACCTTGGCGAGCGCCTTACAACACTCAAGCCTGACTTGCTGGCAAAACTGCCCTTGACCGACGGAATGCGTCGGGCTCTGGCCGATGCGCCCAAGCACACCGCGAACATCGCGCGTAAACGGCACCTTCAGTTCATCGGCAAACTGATGCGCGATCAGGACACTACCGCCATTCTGGTTCTGCTCGATCAACTCGATGCCTCCACCCGTCAATACAACGAACGCTTCCATAACCTGGAGCGCTGGCGCGATCGTCTGATCGCCGGCGACGATGCCGTTCTGGAGAAATTCGTCGTCGACTACCCGGACGCGGACCGCCAGCAATTGCGTTCCCTGATCCGTCAGGCCCAGCATGAGGTTGCGCAAAACAAGCCTCCTGCTTCCAGCCGTAAAATCTTCAAGTACATCCGTGAGCTGGACGAGACTCAACGCGGTCTGCGTTAATTCTCCGAAGCTCTTGTAGGAGCTGCCGAAGGCTGCGATCTTTTGATCATTAAAAAAGGCAAAGATCGCAGCCTTCGGCAGCTCCTACAGGAGATGTCCCTATCCTTATGCGCCCGTGCCACCCACGGTGATCGCATCAATCTTCAGCGTTGGCTGGCCGACACCCACCGGCACCGATTGCCCATCCTTGCCACACGTGCCCACACCGCTGTCCAGCGACAGGTCATTACCGACCATCGACACCTTGCTCATGGCTTCCGGCCCGTTGCCGATCAGGGTCGCGCCCTTGACCGGAGCGGTGATCTTGCCGTCCTCGATCAGGTACGCCTCGCTGGTGGAGAACACGAACTTGCCGCTGGTGATGTCCACCTGACCACCACCCAGGTTGGCGCAGTAGATGCCGCGCTTCACCGAGGCGATGATTTCCGCCGGGTCGCTTTCGCCGGCGAGCATGTAGGTGTTGGTCATGCGCGGCATCGGCAGGTGCGCGTAGGATTCGCGACGGCCGTTACCGGTACGCGCCACGCCCATCAGGCGCGCGTTGAGCTTGTCCTGCATGTAGCCTTTGAGTACGCCGTTTTCGATCAGCGTGGTGCACTCGGTCGGCGTGCCTTCGTCGTCGACGCTCAACGAGCCGCGGCGACCGGCCAGGGTGCCGTCATCGACAATGGTGCACAGCTTCGATGCGACCATCTCGCCCATGCGCCCGCTATAAGCCGAGCTGCCCTTGCGGTTGAAGTCGCCTTCCAGGCCATGACCGACGGCTTCATGCAGCAGCACACCCGACCAGCCGGAACCGAGCACCACCGGCAAGGTACCGGCCGGTGCCGGGATGGCTTCAAGGTTGACCAGTGCCTGACGCAACGCTTCACGGGCATAGCCCATGGCGCGGTCTTCGCCAAGAAAATAACGGTAATCGGTCCGCCCGCCACCGCCATGACCGCCGCGCTCGCGGCGACCGTTCTGCTCGACGATCACGCTGACGTTGAAGCGCACCAACGGCCGCACATCCGCCGCCAGACCGCCATCGGTGGAAGCCACCAGAATCCGCTCCCAGACACCGGCCATGCTCACGGTGACTTGCTGGATGCGTGGGTCGAGGGCGCGGGTCGCGGCGTCGACTCGCTTGAGCAAATCGACTTTCTCGGCACGGGTCAGCACTTCCAGGGGATTGTCCGGCGCATACAACTGCGCGACGTCCTGGCTGGTGAATGCCTGTACGGTGCCGTGCTGCCCGGCCCGGGAAATCGAACGGGCGGCACGCGCCGCCGCGCCCAGGGCTTCAAGAGTAATGGCATTGCTGTAGGCAAAACCGGTTTTTTCACCCGATTGCGCGCGCACGCCGACACCCTGGTCAAGGTTGAAGCTGCCTTCCTTGACGATGCCGTCTTCCAGCGCCCAGGACTCGGAGATCTGCCCCTGGAAATACAGGTCGGCGGCATCGATGCCTGGCCCGGCCAAGTCGCCGAGCACGCCTTGCAGGCTCTCGATCGTGACGCCACCGGGCGCCAGCAGGTGTTCACTGACTGAGGACAACAACTCGCTCATATGCTTTACGCCTTAAATTCGTCGTTCTGATGCAGGTCGCTGGGCGCCCTGCGAGAAAAATCGCCGGTGACTGGACACCGGCATCCGCGCCCGGATGGACGCCTGTTCATTGCTGTCGCGTTCGGCCAGCAGCACGGCCTCGCCTTGATCCTGTTGCGCCAGTACCCGGCCCCATGGGTCGATGATGGCGGCATGGCCAAAGGTTTCCCGCGGCCCCGGATGCGTCCCGCCCTGGGCCGCGGCGAGCACATAACATTGCGTCTCGATGGCTCGCGCACGTATCAGCACATCCCAATGCGCCGCGCCGGTCACCGCGGTGAAGGCCGAAGGGGCGGTAATCAGTTCCGCGCCGGCCGCGCGCAATTCGCTGTACAGCTCGGGAAAGCGCAGGTCATAGCAGACCGTCAGGCCAACCCGGCCGACCGGTGTGTCCGCCACAACCACTCCGTTGCCATAAGCATAGTCATCGGATTCACGATAACGGCCACGATTGTCCGCCACGTCCACATCGAACAGGTGCAGCTTGTCGTAGCGCGCCACCGTATCGCCCTGGTCATCGACCAGCAACGAACAGGCATGGGCTTTCGCCGTCGGCTGATCCACCGGCGGCAACGGCAACGTGCCGGCCACAATCCATAACTTGAGGTCGCGTGCGGTCTGTTTCAACCAGGGCAGGATCGGGCCTTCGCCCAAGGCTTCGGCGCGCCCGATGTCGGCAACGTCGCGCCGGCCCATGGCGGCGAAGTTTTCCGGCAATACCGCGAGCTTCGCGCCACCGGCGGCCGCTTGCTCGAGCAGTCGACGGGCCTGGGCCAGATTAGCCAGCACATCGCTCTGGCTGACCATTTGAATCACCGCTACAGACATGGCCCTTTCCTTGATTGAAATCAACGCATAACCGTAGGAGCCGCCGCAGGCTGCGATCTTTTKATTTTGCTTCTGAAAAACAAAATCAAAAGATCGCAGCCTGCGGCAGCTCCTACAGGGGAGTTACGGCCATGCTACTCCATAGGTCCGAAGGATGGCTTTTCAAAAAGCCTTGTCGAAGGTGATTTTCGGTTCTTTCCACGGCCCTTGGACCATGTACTTCACACTGGCGAAACGGGAGACCCGGTCGCCGATCAGCTTGTCGATCAGGAACAGTGCCCCGCCGACTGCGGGTGCACCGACGATCAGTGCGGCAATCGGCAGGTTATTGGTCACCGGCAAGGTCACCATCAGTTTCGCATCGATCTGATCGGCCACCATGTTCAGGGTGCCGTCGAGTTCGATGGTGCTCGAAGGGCCCGTCAGCCGGATCGGCTCACGGGTGACATACACCCCATTGGTCCCAACCAGCAGCCCCTTGACCCGGTCATAACTCAGACCTTTGCCGAACAGGTCGGAGAAGTCCAGGCGCAGGCGCCGGCCGATGGAGTTGAAGTTGAGCAAACCAAATACCCGCAGCGCCTGAGCACTGCCTTCGACCTCGACGAACTGGCCCTGATTGAGCGTCGCATCGAGCGAGCCGGAGAATCGTTTGGTCGCCACCCAGGCCGGCGATCCGGGCCAGCGGCCATCGACATCCATATAAAAGTCCCGGCTGGTGACGCTTGGCGCAAACCCCCAGCCCTTGAGTACATCGGCGAGGTTCTTGCCGCTGATGCGTCCCTTGTACCAGCTGTTGCTGGCGCCAGGCGCGCCTTCCCAGCCACCGCTGCCCACCAACAGCATGCCCTTGAGGCCCAGGTCCAGCGAGTTGAACACGATGCCCTTGGGCGTAGGACGAATCTTCAGCGACCAGCCCCCCACCAGATCCTGGCCCTGGAATAACTGATTGATGGTGATGTCCATCGCAGGGATTATCGTCGGGTCCACCGACGCCAGCGGATCCGGCGAGTTTTCATCGGCCAGCACGGCCGGGTCCGGTGCGGGCAGGCGCACGGTTTGCAGATTGATCATGATCGGCGTGGCCTTCGAATCAGGAAGGCTCGCGCTACCCTTGATCTGCTGGCTGTCGAGTTGCAGCGCCCAGGCGGAAGGCTTGCGCGCCAGCTGAATCGAGGCCTGGTCGAGCGTGGTGCCGATACCGCTAAGCTTGTCTACCTTGAAATCCGCGCCGCTGAGCAATTGCTTCGCGCTGCCGCCGGGGTCCTGTCCGGCGTATTTATCCACCAGATCCTTCCACGGGCCAACGTCCAGCTCCGACAACACACCCTTTATCCGCAGGCCTTTGGTGCCAGGCAACACGGCCTCGCCGCCACCGAGGAACAATTCCCCGCGACCGTCGGCGAAATTGCTGGCCGGGGCGGCAAACGTGAAACTCGCCAGGTCCGCGTAGTTGACCCAATAGCGCCGTTCGTCACCCTGCAAGGTCATACGGAACGTCGTGTCGCGCCCGGCATCGGCAGCCATGCCGAACGGCGCAGGCAAATCGACGGCCACGCCCTTGAGATTGGAATTGACCAGCAATTGGCTGTCGGCGCCATTCAGGGTCAGTTGCAGTTGATAAGGGATCACGCCACTCACCGGCAGAGGCTGGGTCACCTTCAGCCAGTCGGTCAGTTTCCTGACCTCGACCTGGCCCGACGCGGTCACCCGGGTATTAAGCTTACCCGGACTGCCGTCGGCAAAAATCTGTGCGGTGACCGGCTTGTCGAACGCCCGTGCGCTGATGTTCTGCCCACTCAGGCCCTTGGCACTGTCGAAACGGAAATCACCTTTGAGTTGGGTCAGCTCCAGCACAGGTTCAGCCAGTTTCAAGCGTGCCTTGGCGGTCTTGAAATCGACGAGGATCTTCGGCTCCTCGCCTTTCGCCAGCGGAATATCCAGCTTCAAGTTGCCTTGCAGATCACCCTCGCCTTCCCACCCGGCAAAGGTTGCCCCGGTACCGATCGGCGCGTCCTGGAGGATTTTCAGGCCATCGCCCAAACCGCCGGTAAACCCGCCATCGAGGAACAAATGAACGTTCTGCCCGGCAGGCACATGGGGAATGTTGACGTAGATATCGCTGACCTGCGTGTCGAGCAACTGGCCCTTGCTGGCCAGAATCCGCACGCCGCTGTCTTCGACAAACACATCGCCGCTGACCTTGCTGACATGGGGCCAGCCCGGCTGGAAGGCCAGTTCGGCATCGTGAACCTTGAAGAACAGGCTGATGCTGCGATCGACGTCCGCGGCACCATGGCTGAGCGACCCTTGATACTGGAAGAAGCCTTGGTCCACCGCGCCCTTGAGAATCGCCGTGCGCAGCCATTCATCCAGCGCCGGGCTGAGGACTGCCGGCAAGTACTTGGCGGTGTAGCGACCGTCACCATCCACCATGCCGACCCGCAGGTCCATGTAGTCTTCCTGGGTGTGATCGAAGTGCAGGCGAATCAGGAAGTCGCCGGCGATCTTGCCTTCCTCGCCCAGCACCTTCAGGTACGGCGCGATCAGGGTGAAACCTTCTTTATCGAGTTTCCAGGTCAGCCGCGCATTGGCCTGAAGGTACTGCCATGGCTTGGCGAAAATCGGGTCCAGATGCAGCATGAAATCCTTGCTGTCCATACGCAATTCGCCGCGCCCCAGGTCACCACTGATGCTGCCGCTGACATTTCGCGCCGCCGGCGCACCGTGATAGGCATCGAAGCCTACCTGGTCGAGGTTGGCGGCAAAGCCGAACTTGCTGTCGTCTGTGGCATTGGGGCGCAAGTCGACCAGCACGTTACGCAGGCTGCCCGTGACTTTGAGCCGCTCGACGACCGTGGCAAGACCTTCTGGCAACGGCGCCAGCGCGTTGAGCAGCGGGGTCAGCGGAGTGAGATCGACCCGGTCGGCTTGCAGGCGCCAGAGCTCTTCGGTTTTATCAGTGGCCGCGTTTTGCTTGAGTTGCAAATGCGTTTCCCAGCGGGTCTCGCCAAGGTTCATCGCCAGGGAATCGAAAGTCACTGACGCGCCTTCGGCACTGCGCTGGAAGTAGCCGTTCAGGGCCAGATTGTTGATCTGGATCTGCTTGCGCTCGGCGTAGGCACCCTTGAGTTGTGGTGCATTCAAACGGACCGCAGCACTTTGCAGGGCAYCTTTGCCCCAGGTCAGCCAAAGCTCGCCGCCGGCTTTGATCTCAGAGAAACTCCACTCTTGGGTCACTCGCTCGGGCAACCACTTCGACCAGTCGCTTTGCGGCAGGCTCAGGTAAACCTCGGCTTCAGCGTCCCTCCATTGACTGGCTCGAATGCGGGTGCGCAGACTCATGGCCACGGGCTGGCCGTCGGGCAGGGTCAGGCGGGCGTCGAGTCGCTGCCGCGACGCCCCGGTTTTCAGATTCAGGCCGACATAAGTCAGGGTCAGCGGCGACTGCGCAAACGGCTGCAAGGTCACCTGGCTGTCGAGCACCGACAGTTGCTGGATCATCTGCATGCGATTGAGCAGCTGTTCCGGATCGGTTGGCTGGTCCTGCTGTACCGGCAAACCTTCCAGCGCCCATTGACCGTCGTTACCCTCCTTGACGCTGATCTTCAGGCCGCTGAGCTCCAGATGAGCGATGCGTACCTGACGTGCCAGCAGGCTGGCCCAAAGGTCCGGCACCGCGCGCACCTGATCCAGGTGCAAGGCATTGGCGCCCTCGCCGACCGTCACGTCGTGCGCCATCAGTATGGGGGCGAATCCACTCCAGTTGCCTTCGAGCTCGCCGATCTGCAACGGCATGCCCAAGGCATCGCTGGCTTTGGTTTCGATGTCGGCACGGTACTCGGCGACTAACGGCGTCAGCTCCCGGCCCAGGCTGACGTAGAGCGCCATCAACACCAAAACCAACGCGCACAGGCCCAGACCCCAGCGGGTCAGTGCGGCCAAAATGCGTGTCAGACGGTCCATGTCAGGTGGCCCCCATGGCAAAAGTTTTGCAAAAAGCTGAGGCCAGCCATTCTCGAACAATCAAAACGATACGCTTCAGAGCAGCACCACGTCGTATTGTTCCTGGGAATACATGGTTTCGACCTGAAAGCGGATGGTGCGCCCGATAAACCCCTCCAGTTCGGCGACGTTGCCCGACTCTTCGTCGAGCAGGCGGTCCACCACTTTCTGGTTTGCCAATACACGATAGCCTTCCGCCTGATAGGCGCGTGCTTCACGCAGGATTTCGCGGAAGATTTCGTAGCAAACGGTTTCCGGGGTTTTGAGCTTGCCGCGCCCCTGACAGGCGTTGCACGGCTCGCACAACACTTGTTCAAGGCTTTCGCGGGTGCGCTTGCGGGTCATCTGCACCAGGCCCAGTTCGGTGATACCGATGATGTTGGTTTTGGCGTGATCGCGCTCCAGTTGCTTTTCGAGCGTGCGCAACACCTGGCGCTGGTGTTCTTCATCTTCCATGTCGATGAAGTCGATGATGATGATTCCGCCGAGGTTACGCAGGCGCAATTGACGAGCGATGGCTGTCGCGGCTTCGAGGTTGGTCTTGAAGATGGTTTCTTCGAGGTTGCGATGGCCGACGAACGCCCCGGTGTTGACGTCGATGGTGCTCATGGCTTCAGCCGGGTCGACCACCAGATAACCGCCGGACTTGAGCGGGACCTTGCGCTCGAGAGCCTTCTGGATTTCGTCTTCGACGCCATACAAGTCAAAAATCGGCCGCTCGCCCGGGTAATGCTCCAGACGGTCGGCAATCTCGGGCATCAATTCGGCGACGAATTGCGTGGTTTTCTGGAAGGTTTCCCGGGAGTCGATGCGGATCTTCTCGATTTTCGGGCTCACCAGATCACGCAGGGTGCGCAGCGCCAAACCGAGGTCTTCGTAGATCACGCTGGGCGCGCTGATGGTTTTGATCTGGGCGCTGATCTGGTCCCAAAGCCTTCGCAGGTAGCGGATGTCCATGAGGATTTCATCGGCGCCGGCGCCTTCGGCTGCCGTGCGCAGAATGAAACCGCCGGCTTCCTTGATCCCTTCCTTGGCCACGCAATCAGTGACCACTTGCTTGAGTCGCTCGCGCTCGGCCTCGTCTTCGATCTTCAGGGAAATGCCGACATGGGCCGTGCGTGGCATGTACACCAGGTAACGCGAAGGGATCGACAGCTGAGTGGTCAGGCGTGCGCCCTTGGAACCGATCGGGTCCTTGGTCACCTGCACCACCAGGCTCTGGCCTTCGTGCACCAGTGCACTGATGCTCTCGACCGCCGGACCTTCGCGCAGGGAAATTTCCGACGCATGAATGAATGCGGCACGATCCAGGCCGATATCGACGAATGCCGCCTGCATCCCCGGCAATACCCGCACGACTTTGCCTTTATAGATGTTGCCGACGATCCCGCGCTTTTGCGTACGCTCGACGTGGACCTCTTGCAGGACACCGTTTTCGACCACCGCCACGCGCGACTCCATCGGCGTGATGTTGATCAGGATCTCTTCACTCATGGCAGGGTCTCGTTCAGGCATGTTCACGATAATGGCCGCATCTGTTCAGGACGACGCTTAAAGCGCGTTCCGGGGTTGCCAACAGGGTATGCCGAAATGGCCGAGCAGTTCCGCGGTTTCGCAAAGCGGTAGTCCGACTACCGCTGAATAACTTCCATTGAGTCCGGCGACAAACACCGCACCCAGTCCTTGAATGCCATAACCGCCCGCCTTGTCCCGTGGTTCGCCGCTGGCCCAGTAGGCCGCGGCTTCATCGCGACTGATAGCACGAAATCGCACCCGACTGGTGACAACCCGAGACTCGCAACGTTCGCCATCGAGCACTGCAATCGCGGTCAGGACCTCATGCTCACACCCTGACAACATCATCAGCATGGCGCACGCATCCGCTTCATCAACCGGTTTGCCGAGAATTTTTCCATCGAGCACCACGGCGGTATCGGCGCCGAGCACGCAGAACGGTTCTTCAGACACGACGCCGCCGCACCCGGCTTCGGCCTTGCCGCGCGCCAGACGCTCGACATAGGCCGATGGGGATTCTTTGAGTACAGGGGTTTCATCGATGTCCGCACTGACGGCGGAGAACGGAACGCCGATCTGCGTGAGCAATTCACGCCGACGCGGCGAGCCAGAGGCGAGGTACAACCGTTTCATCAAGACCTCTCCCTGTCCAATGCCTGAGCGAATTAATTGATTTTGTAGCGTCGACGCAATCCGCGCAAACCGAAACTGATCCAGGGCCAGAGCAATGCACTGACCAGTGCCGGCAGTACCAGCGCCAGCGTCGGTTGACGATTGCCGGTCAAGGCACTGAGCCATAGTTGTACAAGCTGGGCGAGGCCGAAGATCACCAGGATCACCAGGCTCTGCTGCCACATCGGGAACATCCGCAGACGTTGCTGCAGCGCCAGTACCAGGTAGGTGATGAGCGTCAGGATCAAGGCATTCTGACCCAGCAAGGTACCGTAGAGCACGTCTTCAGCCAGCCCCAGGCAAAACGCCGTCACCATCCCGACGGTCTGCGGCAGGTTCAACGCCCAGAATGCCAGCAACAAGGCCAGCCACAGCGGGCGCAGGATTTCCATGAATTGCGGCAGAGGTGAAACGCTCAGCAGCAGACCGACGGCAAATGTCAGCCAGACTATCCAGCCGTTTCGGGATGCTTTTACACCGCCCATTATTCTCTCCCCACTGGAGTGGCCGGCACGGAGACTGGCGGTTTGGCGGCAGGTTTCGCGGCAGCGGGTTGCGCCGCCGGCGGTTTAGCCGCCGCAGGATGCGTGGCCGCAGATTTGGCTGGCGTGGTGGCTGGCTTGACTGGCGCAGTGGCCGCGGGCGCCACCGTAGCAGGAGCTACCGGTGCGGCGGCCGGTGCAGCGGGGGCTACAGGGTTGACCAGTTTCGGAACTGTCGCCGGAATGATCGGGCCACCACCCTGTGCATCCAGGCTTTCCTGAGCCTGGGCGGCATCGTTGGCGCGCTCTTCAGCCGTACGGTTGTCACTGAACACCAGCAGCAGGTAACGGCTGCGGTTCAAGGCAGCGGTCGGAATGGCGCGGACAATGGCAAACGGCTGGCCGGAATCGTGAATCACTTCCTTGACCGTCGCCACTGGATAACCTGCTGGGAAACGCTGACCGAGGCCGGAGCTGACCAGCAAATCGCCTTCCTTGATGTCGGCGGTATCGGCCACATGCCGCAATTCGAGACGTTCCGGGTTGCCGGTGCCGCTGGCAATCGCCCGCAACCCGTTGCGGTTCACCTGCACCGGGATGCTGTGGGTGGTATCGGTCAGCAGCAAGACGCGGGAGGTGTAGGGCATCAACTCGACCACCTGGCCCATCAGGCCACGGGCATCGAGTACCGGCTGACCGAGGACCACGCCGTCGCGCTCACCTTTATTGATGATGATGCGATGGGTGAACGGGTTGGGGTCCATACCGATCAACTCGGCCACTTCGACCTTCTCGTTGACCAGTGCCGAAGAGTTGAGCAACTCGCGCAGCCGAACGTTCTGCTCGGTCAGGGAGGCAAGCTTCTGCATGCGCCCCTGCAACAGCAGGTTTTCGCTTTTGAGTTTTTCGTTTTCGGCGACGAGTTCGGTCCGGCTGCCAAACTGACTGGCGATACCTTCCCACAGTCGTCCAGGCAGGTCAGTGATCCAGTAGGCGTCCATCAGCACCAGCGACATCTGGCTGCGTGCAGGCTTGAGCAGACTGAAACGGGCATCGACCACCATCAGCGCGACCGATAGCACGACAAGCACCAACAGGCGCACGCCCAGTGAAGGGCCCTTGGTGAAAAGCGGTTTAATAAGCCGCTCCTCCCAGGCAAATGTTCTGTTTATTCATACGGCAGCAATCCGGCCAGGATGCAAAGTGACAGAAGATAAACGCGAACAGGCAGCACTGCAAAGTGCCGCCTGCGCGCTCAACAGCATAGAGGCAATCCGGCGACTTATTCGCTGGAAAGCAGGTCCATGGTGTGTTTATCCATCATTTCCAATGCACGGCCACCGCCGCGAGCAACGCAGGTCAGCGGGTCTTCGGCAACGATCACCGGCAGACCGGTTTCCTGGGCCAGCAATTTGTCCAGGTCACGCAGCAAGGCGCCACCACCGGTCAGTACCAGGCCACGCTCGGCGATGTCGGAAGCCAGTTCCGGAGGCGATTGCTCCAGGGCGCTTTTCACGGCCTGAACGATAGTGGCCAGGGACTCTTGCAGAGCTTCCAGCACTTCGTTGGAGTTCAGGGTGAATGCGCGCGGAACGCCTTCGGCCAGGTTACGGCCACGAACATCGACTTCGCGAACTTCGCCACCCGGGTAGGCCGTACCGATTTCCTGTTTGATGCGCTCGGCGGTGGATTCGCCGATCAGGCTGCCGTAGTTGCGACGCACGTAGGTGATGATCGCTTCGTCGAAGCGGTCGCCGCCAACACGCACGGATTCGGCGTAAACCACACCGTTCAGGGAGATCAGCGCGATTTCGGTGGTACCGCCACCGATATCCACGACCATCGAACCGCGAGCTTCTTCAACCGGCAGGCCGGCACCGATCGCAGCGGCCATTGGCTCTTCGATCAGGAACACTTCACGGGCACCGGCGCCAAGGGCCGATTCACGGATGGCACGACGCTCAACCTGGGTGGATTTGCACGGAACGCAGATCAACACGCGAGGGCTAGGCTGCAGGAAGCTGTTTTCGTGAACCTTGTTGATGAAGTACTGCAGCATTTTTTCGCAAACGCTGAAGTCGGCGATCACACCGTCCTTCATCGGACGAATGGCAGCAATGTTGCCCGGCGTACGGCCGAGCATGCGCTTGGCTTCGGTGCCGACAGCAACGACACTTTTCTGGTTACCGTGTGTCCGAATGGCCACAACGGAGGGCTCATTCAGGACGATACCGCGCTCGCGCACGTAAATAAGGGTGTTGGCAGTGCCCAGGTCAATGGAAAGATCGCTGGAAAACATGCCACGCAGTTTCTTGAACATGGGAAAGGGACCCTAGGCAACGCGTGGGTAAAAAAGTGCGGCAAACTCTAACAACGACAGGGATTTTGGGCAAGGCGCCAATATGTTAAATTGGCCGCTTTTCTGTGCACCAAGCCCCACAATCGCGGCCTTGAGACCGTAGAAATGCGGTAGTGTTCCGACAATCTAACACACGGACGCCGTCCGTTCTGTTTTCCACTGGAGAATCCCATGGCGCTTGAACGCTCCGACGTGGAAAAAATCGCTCATTTGGCCTGCCTTGGCCTCAATGATGCCGATCTTCCACACATCACTTCGGCCCTGAACAGCATTCTCGGGCTGGTCGACGAAATGCAAGCGGTCAATACCGACGGTATCGAACCGCTGGCCCACCCACTGGAAGCCAGCCAGCGCCTGCGTGCAGACGTCGTGACCGAGACCAATCACCGCGAGGCCTACCAGTCCATCGCACCAGCGGTCGAAAACGGCCTGTACCTGGTTCCGAAAGTCATCGACTAAAGGGAAAGAGCCTGCAATGCATCAATTGACTCTGGCCGAGATCGCCCGCGGACTCGCCGATAAAAAGTTTTCCTCCGAAGAGCTGACCAAAGTCCTGCTGGCGCGCATCGCCCAGCTCGATCCGCAGCTCAACAGTTTCATCAGCCTCACCGAGGACCTGGCGCTGACGCAGGCGAAAGCCGCTGACGCTCGTCGGGCCAATGGTGAGAGCGGCGCCCTGCTCGGCGCGCCGATCGCCCACAAAGACCTGTTCTGCACCCAGGGCATTCGCACCAGCTGCGGCTCGAAGATGCTCGACAACTTCAAGGCACCGTACGACGCCACCGTCGTCGCCAAGCTGGCTGCGGCCGGGGCCGTGACCCTGGGCAAGACCAACATGGACGAATTCGCCATGGGGTCGGCCAACGAGTCGAGCTACTACGGCGCGGTGAAAAACCCGTGGAACCTGGAACACGTGCCGGGCGGCTCGTCTGGCGGTTCGGCGGCGGCGGTAGCTGCTCGTCTGTTGCCAGCAGCCACCGGCACTGACACAGGCGGTTCGATCCGTCAGCCTGCGGCCCTGACCAACCTCACCGGCCTGAAACCGACCTACGGTCGCGTTTCGCGCTGGGGCATGATTGCCTACGCGTCCAGCCTCGATCAGGGCGGCCCATTGGCCCGCACCGCCGAAGACTGCGCGATCCTGCTGCAAGGCATGGCCGGTTTCGACCCGCAAGACTCCACCAGCATCGACGAACCCGTGCCTGATTACAGCGCCGGCCTCAACGGCTCGCTGCAAGGCCTGCGCATCGGCGTGCCGAAGGAATACTTCAGCGCCGGTCTCGACCCCCGCATCGCCGATCTGGTCATGGCCAGCGTTGAAGAGTTGAAAAAGCTCGGCGCGGTGGTCAAGGAAATCAGCCTGCCGAATATGCAGCACGCGATTCCTGCGTACTACGTGATCGCCCCGGCGGAAGCGTCCTCCAACCTGTCGCGTTTCGACGGCGTACGTTTCGGCTATCGTTGCGAAGACCCGAAAAACCTGGAAGACCTGTACAAGCGTTCCCGTGGCGAAGGCTTCGGGCCGGAAGTTCAGCGCCGGATCATGGTTGGCGCCTATGCGCTGTCCGCCGGTTACTACGACGCCTACTACCTGAAGGCGCAGAAGATTCGTCGCTTGATCAAGAACGACTTCATGGCGGCCTTCAATGAGGTCGACATCATCCTCGGCCCAACCACGCCGAACCCGGCCTGGAAGCTCGGCGCCAAGAACAGCGACCCGGTCGCTGCCTACCTGGAAGACGTCTACACCATCACCGCCAACCTCGCCGGTCTGCCGGGCTTGTCCATGCCGGCAGGTTTTGTCGATGGCCTGCCGGTCGGCGTGCAACTGCTCGCTCCGTATTTCCAGGAAGGTCGCCTGTTGAACGTTGCCCATCAGTATCAGCAAAACACTGACTGGCACACCCGCACCCCAACCGGCTTCTGAGGAGAAACACATGCAATGGGAAGTCGTGATCGGGCTGGAGATTCATACCCAGCTCACCACCCGGTCGAAAATCTTTTCCGGTAGCTCCACCACCTTCGGTTCCGAGCCGAACACCCAGGCCAGCCTGGTAGACCTCGGCATGCCCGGCGTATTGCCGGTGCTGAACCAGGAAGCGGTGCGCATGGCGGTGATGTTCGGCTTGGCGATTGACGCCGAGATCGGCCAGCACAACGTGTTCGCCCGTAAAAACTATTTCTACCCGGATCTGCCGAAGGGCTATCAGATCAGCCAGATGGAATTGCCGATCGTCGGCAAGGGCCACCTGGACATCGCCCTCGAAGACGGCACGGTCAAACGTGTCGGCATCACTCGCGCGCATCTGGAAGAAGACGCCGGCAAGAGCCTGCACGAAGAATTCAGCGGCGCCAGCGGCATCGACCTGAACCGTGCCGGCACGCCGTTGCTGGAAATCGTCTCCGAGCCGGACATGCGCAGTGCCAAGGAAGCCGTGGCTTACGTCAAGGCGATCCACGCGCTGGTGCGCTACCTGGGCATCTGCGACGGCAACATGGCCGAAGGCTCGCTGCGTTGCGACTGCAACGTGTCGATCCGTCCGAAAGGCCAGGTCGAATTCGGCACCCGCTGCGAGATCAAGAACGTCAACTCGTTCCGTTTCATCGAGAAGGCGATCAACAGCGAAATCCAGCGTCAGATCGAATTGATCGAAGACGGTGGCAAGGTGATCCAGCAGACCCGCCTGTACGATCCGAACAAGGACGAAACCCGTCCGATGCGCAGCAAAGAGGAAGCCAACGACTACCGTTACTTCCCCGATCCGGACCTGCTGCCGGTAGTCATCGAGAACTCGTTCCTTGACGACGTGCGCGCCACCCTGCCGGAATTGCCACCGCAGAAGCGCGAACGCTTCCAGGAGCAATTCGGTCTGTCGGTCTACGACGCCAGCGTCCTGGCCACCAGCCGTGAGCAAGCCGACTACTTCGAAAAAGTCGCGAGCATCGGCGGCGACGCCAAACTGGCGGCGAACTGGGTGATGGTCGAGTTGGGCAGCCTGCTCAACAAGCAAGGCCTGGACATCGAAGAGTCGCCGGTTTCCGCCGAGCTTCTGGGCGGCATGCTGTTGCGTATCAAGGACAACACCATCTCCGGCAAGATCGCGTGCCGGACCGCTATCGCGAGCAAGTCGAATCGTCGCACCGTCGCTCCCACATTTATTTTTGGAAGCTTTCAAATGAAGCGTCTACTTGGACTTTGCGCCCTCCTCTCGCTCCTGGCCGGTTGCGCCAGCACCGACACCGTCGATCCACACGGCTACGACAAAACCGGCGTGGCTTCGTACTACGGCGCCAAACACCAAGGCAAACGCACCGCCAACGGCGAACGTTTCGACAAGAATTCCATGACCGCCGCCCATCGCCAGCTACCCTTCGGTACACGGGTGAAGGTGACCAATCTGAATAACGACAAATCCTGCGTGGTGCGCATCAATGATCGCGGGCCGCACACCCGTGGCCGCCTGATTGACCTGTCCCACGAAGCCGCCGCGCGCCTGGGCATGCTCAAAAGCGGCACCGCACGGGTTCGCGTACAAGCCCTCGACGACTGACCGATGGAGCCCCGACCATTTTCGGATTAGCCGATTTACCCCTGATCAGCGTGATCGAATTGCTCAGCGGATTGCTCCTGCTGATTGTCGGCGCCGAATTGATGGTGCGCGCTGCAGTACGCATTGCCGCAAGGTTGCACATACGCCCGCTGATCATCGGCCTGACCATCGTCGCCCTCGGCAGCAGCGCCCCGCAGATGGCGGTCAGCCTGCAAGCCACCCTGGCGCGCAACGCCGACATCGCGGTCGGCAGCGTGATCGGCAGCAGCATTTTCAACATCCTCGTCACCCTCGGGTTGTCCGCGCTGATCATTCCGTTGAGGGTTTCCCGACAACTGGTGCGTCTGGATATTCCGTTGATGATCGGCGCCAGCCTGTTGGTGTTCGTACTCGCCTGGAATGAAGAACTGACCCGGGCCGACGGCATGATATTGCTTGCGGCTCTGGCGATTTACCTGGGCTTGTTGCTGCGCCAGTCGCGACACTCGGCACGGCCGGTATCGAGCCATGACCACCACCCGCAAGCGCCATGGTTGAGCAGCCTGCTGATGATCGTCGCAGGACTGGCGATGCTGGTGTACGCCGGGCACTTGTTGCTGGGTGCAGCGGTTGCGGTCGCCACCGATTTGGGGTTGTCGGAGCGGATCATCGGCCTGACCATCGTCGCTGTCAGCACGTCACTGCCTGAGCTCGCCACTTCGTTGATCGCCGCAATGCGCGGCGAGCGCGAGATTGCCGTGGGCAACGTGATTGGCAGCAACCTGTTCAACCTCTTGGGCGTGCTCGGCTTTACCGCACTGGTGGCGCCGTCGCCCCTGTCGGTGTCGCCCAACGCCCTGGATTTCGACCTGCCGGTGATGCTCGGCGTCGCTGCGCTGTGCCTGCCGGTGTTTTACTCCGGCTACCGGGTGACCCGCGCCGAAGGCCTGCTGTTTCTGGGTTTGTACCTGGCCTATGGACTGCACGTGGTGTCGTTCACCACCGGCATGCCACTGGCCGGCAAGCTGGAACACTTGATGCTGTTTTTCGTCCTGCCGGCGTTGGTGGCGTTTTTGCTGTTCACGTCGCTACGCGCCTGGCGTCGCCAACACCATAAGAGGGAAGTCCCATGACCGAGAATAAAAAAACCGGCGTTGAAGTCCGCCGCCAAGTGATGGGCGACGCCTTCGTCGACCGCGCACTGGGCAACGCCACCGAGTTCACCCAGCCGCTGCAGGACTTTGTCAATGAACACGCCTGGGGCGGGGTGTGGAATCGCGAAGGTCTGCCGCTGAAAACCCGCAGCCTGATCACCCTCGCGGCCCTGACCGCACTGAAGTGCCCGCAGGAATTGAAAGGTCACGTGCGCGGTGCGCTGAACAACGGCTGCACTGTGGATGAGATTCGCGAGGCCTTGTTGCATTGCGCGGTGTATGCCGGTGTGCCGGCGGCGATCGATGCGTTTCGGGCAGCGCAGGAAGTGATCGACAGCTATCAGACGCCGAAGTAATCACCATCGCCAGAGTGGTTCGCCGCCCTCGGTAACGCTTGTGCGTTGAACGGTTCAACCACATATTTCGACAATAAAAGACACCCCGCCAACCCTGTTCGCCCACACATCTTTTCGACACACTGCGCCGACAAAAATCCACCAGGGGGGATGGTCGGCGCAGCATCGCTGCAACCAGGACTCGAACCTCTCCCTGCATTACAAGGAAGGTTCTCATGCGATTGAACTCCAGGTTCGTATTGTCGAAATTGATGTTGGCCAGCCTGCTCGTCAGCAGCTCGATACATGCCTCTGCCCAGGCGTGTTTCGAGGCCAGCAATCAAGACTTCAGCGAAGTGCTTGCCTGCTACACGAAAGCCGAAGACGCCAATCCATTGGTTTACACCGCCAAAGGCAACACATCATTTCCAGGTGTGGAAAAGCGCGGTTTCGACCTGTCCTCCCAGCAATGGTCGCCACAAGGATTGGTCAGCCCCGCACAGTGGAAACACACCGTGGACATCTACATCCCGGACAATGCCCTGCGCGGCCAGTCGCTGCTGGTGGCCAATAACGGAACCCCTAACGCAGGGCAAAACAACGCCGACGAGCCGACGGACTTTACCGAAGCCATGGCACTTGAAGTGGCGCGTAAAACACGCACGATTGTCATTTCAGTCAGCAACGTTCCGAACCAGTACCTGACCTATACCGACGACGGCATTGCGCGCACTGAAGATGCCAGCGTCGCCCACAGCTGGAAGCTCTTTCTCGATGACCCGTACCAGCGCCCGTACATGTCGGTGCGCCTACCCATGGTGGTGTCGATGATCAAGGCCATGGACCTCGCGCAAAAGGAGCTGCAACCCTGGGGAATAGACCGTTTCATTGCCAGCGGCGCATCAAAACGTGGCTGGACCACCTGGCTGGCAGCGATTGCCGATGAGCGGATCAAGGCCATCGTGCCGTTTGTGATCGACGTACTGGGCACGGACAGTGTGCTTGAACATACCTGGCAGGCCTACGGAAAGAACTGGCCACTGGCATTTTTTGACTACCATCACGAGGGCATTACCCAACGAATCAAGACTGAAAACTTCGCACACCTGATGAAAATCGAAGACCCGCTAAGCTACTTGCAAACCCGCTATGCCGATCGCCTGGCGATCCCGAAATACATCGTCAATGCCAGCAGCGACGATTTTTTCCTGCCAGACAATTCACAGTTTTTCTTCGATCAGCTACCCGGTCCGAAAGCCTTGCGAATCGCGCCCAATGCGAGCCACTACGGCATCAATCGGTTCGTCGAGAACTCGCTGATACCGGTCATCAATCGCTGGCAACAGGACAAGCCTTTGCCGGTCATTTCCATGCGCTCGAATCCGCACGTTTCAACACAAAGGATGGGGCTGCACTTTTCCGAGGCACCGGTGCGAGTCGTTCAATGGACGGCGATAAATCCGGTCGCCCGGGACTTTCGTCACCCCTGTGGCGTCCAGTACGTGCCTGAAGACGTAAAGCTCACAGACCCGCTCAACGCTGACATGCAGATCGACACACCGGAAAATGGCTGGAAAGCGACCTTTGTCGAAACGACCTTTGTCGATGGCTTCGTCGTGACAACCCCGGTGCAGGTCATGCCCACGCACTATCCGACCCAGGCGCCTCCGGTTATCGAACCGGCGTGCAAAACCCTGGCCGATGAACAGGGGCGCTAAATCCAGCCACCCCACTGCAAGAAGAAGATCCCGATGTTGGTGGTGACAGCCGCCATCAACGTAGTGATCACGATAATCGCCGCCGCCAGTTCGTGATTGCCATCCGCCGCCCGGGCCATGACGAAACTGGCAGCGGCGGTCGGGCTACCGAAGTACAGAAACAGAATCCCCAGTTCCGCCCCACGAAAGCCCCACAGCCATGCCCCCAGCGTCGCCAGCACCGGCAGGCCGATCATCTTCACCAGGCTTGAACTCAGCGCCATGTTACCGCTTTTGCGCAGTGCCGCCAGGGACAGCGTGCCGCCGATGCAGATCAGCGCCAGCGGCAGCGTGGTTTGCGCCAGGTACTGGCCGGAGGTCTCCAGCCAGCCGGGCAAGCCGATCTTGAAATAGGCGAAGGGTGCAGCCGCAATCACGCTGACGATCAGCGGATTGCTGAACACGCTTTTGCAGATGCTCCAAGGATCGGATTTGATCACCGGACTGTAGACCGCCAGCACGATAGTCGAGAGGGTGTTGTAAAACAGGATCACCAGTGCCGCGAGGATCGCCCCGAGGGAAATCCCGTAGTCGCCGTACATGCTGGCCGCCAGCGCCAGGCCGATGACCCCGTTGTTACCGCGAAAGGCGCCCTGGGTGTAGATCCCGCGATCTTCCCGCGGGCACTTCCAGATCGCCCAGCCCCAGGCAATGGCAAAACACACCAGCGTCGCCACGGAGAAATAGATCAGCAGCGCCGGCTGCAATGCCGCGCGCAGGTCAGCATGCAGGATGCCCAGAAACAGCAACGCCGGCATGGTGACGTTGAACACCAGTGCCGACGCCGTGTGGATGAAGTTGTCGTTGATCCAGTCGATGCGCTTGAGCAGCACCCCCAAAAACAGCATGGCAAACACCGGCGCGGTGATGTTCAGGGTTTCGAGGAAAATTGCCAGCATGCCGGGAGGACCTTGGGGTGGGCGTCGTTAGGGGGCTAATGATAAGCCACACGAGCGCATTAAGATCAAAAGATCGCAGCCTGCGGCAGCTCCTACAGGGAAAATCGTGCTCTGTAGGAGCTGCCGCAGGCTGCGATCTTTTCCCGGGCAATGCAGTATCAGGTGATCGGCGCCGGGTTGAACAAGGTGATGTCGTTATGCAGCTTGTGCTGCTCGGCCCATGTCTGTTTCTTGCCGCTGGCCACATCCAGGTAGTAATGGAACAGCTCCCAGCCCAGTTCCTCGATCGATGCGCGCCCGGTGGCAATACGCCCGGCGTCGATATCGATCAGGTCAGGCCAGCGCTGCGCCAATTCAGTCCGGGTCGATACCTTGACGACCGGGGCCATGGCCAACCCGTAAGGCGTACCACGACCGGTGGTGAACACATGCAGGTTCATCCCCGCCGCCAGCTGCAAGGTCCCACAGACAAAGTCACTGGCCGGGGTCGCGCAGAAGATCAGGCCTTTGCGTTTGAAGCGCTCGCCAGGGCCAAGCACGCCATTGATCGCGCTGCTGCCGGACTTGACGATCGAGCCCAAGGACTTCTCGACAATGTTCGACAACCCGCCCTTCTTGTTGCCCGGCGTGGTGTTGGCGCTACGATCTGCTTCACCCTTGGCCAGGTAGCGGTCGTACCAGTCCATTTCCCGCACCAGTTCCTGGGCGACGTCCTGGTTTTCCGCGCGGGAGGTCAGCAGATAAATGGCATCGCGCACTTCGGTGACTTCGGAAAACATCACCGTCGCACCGGCCCGCAGCAGCAGGTCCGAGGCATAACCGAGTGCCGGGTTGGCGGTGATACCGGAGAACGCATCACTGCCGCCGCATTGCATGCCCAGGATCAGCTCGGACGCCGGCACGGTTTCCCGGCGACGCTGATCGAGCTTCTTCAAGCGCGTCTCGGCCAGTTCCATGATCTGCTCGATCATCTCGGTGAAGCCGTGGCTGGAGTCCTGCAAGCGGTACAACCATGGCTCGCTGAGATCCACCGAGCTGTCGTTGTCGTGCATCACCTGCCCGGCCTGCAATTTCTCGCAGCCCAGGCTGATCACCAGGGCTTCGCCGCCCAGGTTCGGGTTGCGGGCCAGGTTGCGCACGGTGCGGATCGGGATGTATGCGTCAGTCGCAGTGATCGCCACGCCACAGCCGTAGCTGTGGGTCAGCGCCACCACGTCATCGACGTGTGGGTACTTGGGCAGCAACTCATCCTTGATGCGCTTGACCGCATGATCCAGCACCCCGGTCACGCACTGCACGGTGGTAGTGATGCCGAGAATGTTGCGCGTGCCGACGGTGCCGTCGGCGTTGCGATAACCCTCGAAAGTGAAGCCTTCCAGCGGTGCCTGCGCGGMCGGCACATCGGTGGACAGCGGCAGGCTGTCCAGCGGTGGCGCGGTCGGCATGCGCAGTTGATCTTCCTTGACCCAACTGCCACGGGGAATCGGCTGCAAGGCATAGCCAATGACCTGGCCGTAACGAATCACCTGGCCACCTTCGGGAATGTCTTCCAGGGTGACCTTGTGGCTCTGCGGCACGAAGTCCAAGGTGACCAGGCCGTCCGCAAACTCGGTACCGGCTGGTACGCCCTGATCATTGACCACGATGACCACGTTATCCCGCTCGTGCAGGCGGATGTAGCGCGGCGAGTCGGAATGTTCAATCAACTGCATGACGCCGCTCCTCAGGAATGCGCTTGAGACAATTTGCCAGGGGCTTCAGAACCGTTCGCTGGTGGCTCTTTGAGCACCACACGCTTGATCGGGCCCACGATGACCAGATAGCTGAACACCGCGACCAGTGCGTTGCAACCGACGAACACCAGTGCCCACTTGAACGACCCGGTGGAGCTGATGATGTAGCCGATGACGATCGGGGTGGTGATGGACGCAAGGTTACCGAAGGTGTTGAACAGGCCACCGCTCAGGCCGGCGATCTGCTTCGGCGAGGTGTCGGACACCACCGCCCAACCCAGTGCACCCACGCCTTTGCCGAAGAACGCCAGGGCCATGAAGCCGACCACCATCCATTCAACATCCACGTAGTTGCAGGCCACGATGCTGCTGGAAACCAGCAGGCCGGCAATGATCGGCGCCTTGCGGGCGAAGGTCAGGGAATGGCCTTTGCGCAGCAGGTAATCGGAAATCACCCCGCCGAGCACACCACCGATGAAGCCGCAGATCGCCGGCAAGGACGCGATGAAACCGGCCTTGAGAATGGTCATGCCGCGTTCCTGCACCAGGTACACCGGGAACCAGGTCAGGAAAAAGTAGGTGATGCCGTTGATGCAGTATTGGCCCAGGTATACGCCGAGCATCATGCGGTTGGTCAGCAACTGCCGGATGTAGTCCCACTTCGGACCATCGGTCTTCTTGCCTTTGCCCTTGTCCTGGTCCATGTCGACCATGCCGCCGTTGTCGGCGATGTGCTTGAACTCGGCATCATTGATCATCGGGTGCTGACGCGGGCTGTGGATAACCTTCAGCCAGATCCCGGAGAAGATGATGCCGATCACGCCCATGACGATGAACACGTGCTGCCAGCCGAAGCTGTAGACGATCCAGCCCATCAGCGGTGCAAACAGTACCGTGGCGAAGTATTGCGCCGAGTTGAAGATCGCCGAGGCAGTGCCGCGCTCAGCGGTCGGGAACCAGGCCGCTACGATACGTGCGTTGCCAGGGAAGGATGGCGCTTCAGCCAGGCCCACCAGGAAGCGCAGCATGAACAGCGCAACCACTGCCGTGGACATGCCGAACTCGCCGACATAGCCCTGCAGCACGGTGAACAGTGACCAGGTGAAGATACTCAACGCGTAGATTTTTTTCGAACCGAAACGGTCCAGCAGCCAGCCACCGGGGATTTGCCCGGCCACGTAGGCCCAACCGAATGCGGAGAAGATGTAGCCGAGGGTAACGGCATCAATGCCCAGGTCTTTCTGCAGGCTGGAGCCGGCGATTGCGATGGTAGCCCGGTCGGCGTAGTTGATCGTGGTCACCAGAAACAGCATGAGCAGGATCAAATAGCGGACGTGAGTCGGCTTTTGGGTCGATTGCATGTAGATGTACTCCCACTGATTATTTTTATGCGGGGTGAATCTTTGGTTGTTCCCCGTAGGAGCTGTCGAGTGAAACGAGGCTGCGATCTTTTGATTTTTAAAAGCAAAGATCGCAGCCTGCGGCAGCTCCTACAGAGGTATTGCGGTGAATCAACCGATGTAGGCAGTCTTCACAACGGTGTAAAACTCTTGCGCATAGCGACCTTGCTCACGTGATCCATAGGATGAACCTTTACGCCCACCGAACGGAACGTGGTAATCCACGCCGGCCGTCGGCAGGTTGACCATCACCATCCCTGCCTGGGAGTGGCGCTTGAAGTGGTTGGCGTACTTCAAGGACGTGGTAGCGATGCCCGCCGACAGACCGAACTCGGTGTCGTTGGCCATGGCCAGGGCTGCTTCGTAATCGGCGACGCGGACGATGTTGGCCACCGGACCGAAGATCTCTTCACGGCTGATGCGCATCGAGGCTTCGCTGTCGGCAAACAGGGTTGGCGCGAGGAAGTAGCCTTCGGTATCGCAGGTCACCAGACCACCGCCGCTGACCAGACGTGCACCTTCGGACTGGCCGATGTCGATGTACTTCATGTCCTGTTCAAGCTGAGCCTGGGAAACCACCGGACCGATGTCGGTACCTGCCTTCAATGCATGGCCGACCTTGATCGACTTCATGCGCTCGGCCATGGCTCCGACAAACTGGTCGTGGATGCCGGCGGTGACGATAAAGCGGCTGGAAGCGGTGCAACGCTGGCCGGTGGAGTAGAACGCGCTCTGTACCGACAATTCGACCGCTTGCTTGAGGTCGGCGTCGTCGAGAATGATCTGCGGGTTCTTGCCACCCATTTCCAGCTGAACCTTGGCCTGGCGCGATACGCAGCTGACGGCGATCTGACGACCCACGCCCACGGAACCGGTGAAGCTGATGCCATCGACTTTCGGGCTGTTGACCAGTGCATCGCCCACCACGCGACCACTGCCCATCACCAGGTTGAACACACCGGCCGGGAAGCCTGCGCGGGAGATGATTTCGGCCAGGGCCCAGGCGCAACCCGGAACCAGGTCCGCCGGCTTGAGCACGACGCAGTTGCCGTAGGCCAGGGCCGGAGCGATTTTCCATGCCGGGATGGCAATCGGGAAGTTCCACGGGGTGATCAGACCGACCACGCCAAGGGCTTCGCGAGTGACTTCAACGTTGACGCCCGGACGCACCGACGGCAGATAGTCACCGGAGAGGCGCAGGCACTCGCCGGCGAAGAATTTGAAGATGTTGCCGGCGCGGGTCACTTCACCGATGGCTTCAGGCAGGGTCTTGCCCTCTTCCCGGGCCAGCAGGGTGCCGAGCTCTTCGCGACGGGCGAGGATTTCAGTGCCGACTTTATCCAGCGAATCGTGACGTGCCTGGATGCCCGAAACGGACCAGGCCGGGAACGCGGCGCGAGCAGCGTCGATGGCGGCGTGGACCTGAGCCAGATCGGCTTTGGCGTAGTTGCCAATGGTGTCGGTCAGTTCGGACGGGTTGATGTTGGCGCAGTAATCACTGCCCGCGACCCATTCACCATTGATGTAGTTATCAAAACGCTTTGCTTCTGCCACGAGATGTTCTCCTCACGCAAAAGGCCGCTGATTACTCAGCGGCCTTGTTAAATCGGATGTGTTATTGCGCACCTTGCTTGTCGATCAGCGCGGCGAGCATTTCGTACTCTTCGCCGGTCAGATCGGTCAGCGGTGCGCGCACAGGACCTGCGTCGTAGCCGGCAATTTTTGCCCCGGCCTTGACGATGCTCACGGCATAACCAGCCTTGCGGTTACGGATGTCCAGGTACGGCAGGAAGAAGTCGTCGATGATCTTGCCGACGGTGGCATGATCTTCACGAGCGATCGCGTGGTAGAAGTCCATCGCGGTTTTCGGGATGAAGTTGAACACAGCCGAGGAGTAGACCGGTACGCCCAGGGCCTTGTAGGCGGCGGCGTAGACTTCGGCGGTCGGCAAGCCACCCAGATAGCTGAAGCGATCACCGAGGCGGCGACGGATCGACACCATCAACTCGATATCACCCAGGCCATCCTTGTAGCCGATCAGGTTCGGGCAGCGCTCGGCCAGACGTTCCAGCAACGGCGCGGTCAGGCGGCAGACGTTACGGTTGTAGACCACCACGCCGATGTTGACCGATTTGCACACGGCTTCAACGTGGGCGGCAACGCCGTCCTGGCTGGCTTCGGTCAGGTAGTGCGGCAGCAGCAACAGACCTTTGGCGCCCAGACGCTCGGCTTCCTGAGCGTATTCGATGGCTTGACGGGTCGAACCGCCCACGCCAGCCAGAATCGGCACGCTGGTGGCGCAGGTGTCGACGGCGGTCTTGATGATTTCCGAATATTCGCTGGCCGCCAGAGAGAAGAACTCACCGGTGCCGCCCGCAGCGAACAGCGCCGAGGCGCCGTATGGGGCCAGCCATTCGAGACGCTTGATGTAACCCGCGCGATTGAAGTCGCCCTGAGCATTGAAATCGGTGACCGGGAAAGACAGCAGACCGGCAGAGAGGATGGACTTCAGTTCTTGTGGATTCATTATTCGAACACCCTGGGTAGCGACGTTATGTGTGAGAAAACCGTTCAGCTTGCGCCGAAGTTGTAGGTCATCGTACAACTTAAAATACAACCGTCAACTGCATTTCATCGCGCAGGGTGAAAATTGTTCGACAAGAAAGGCTGTCGGCCTGAGTTTTAGCGGGTTTTCGCGAGGGAAGGACAGTTGCGAGCACCGTGATAAACGGTCGCTTGAGAGATACGTTGTCGGAAGATGCGGGAAAGCTACTGGATTTGTTTTATGGCTTACGGCCCTATCGCGAGCAGGCTCGCTCCTACAGTGATCTTCAGTGTTGCGAGATCCACTGTAGGAGCGAGCCTGCTCACGATAGCGGTAGTTCAGACGATGGAGGACAAGGGTAGATTACTTACCCCCGCTGCGCCTCAGCCTCTTCATGGGCATGACGCAACCGTTCACGGCTGTTGGTCAGGTGCAAACGCATGGCCGCCCGCGCCGCATCGGAATCCTGACGGGCAATGGCGTCGTAGATTTCCTCGTGCTCACGGCTCAGGCGACTCATGTAGTGCTGCTGGTCGTCATGGGCCAGGCGCGCGGAATTCAGCCGGGTGCGCGGAATGATGCTGGTGCCCAGGTGGGTCATGATGTCGGTGAAGTAGCGGTTGCCGGTGGACAACGCGATTTCGAGGTGGAAGGCGAAGTCCGACGCCACGGCATCACTGGCATGAGCGGCGCTTTCGTTCAACGCATCGAGGGCGGCGCGCATGTTGGCCAGTTGCTCCGGACTGCGGYGTTGCGCCGCCAGCCCGGCAGACTCCACTTCGAGACTGATGCGCAGCTCCAGGATCGCCAGCACATCTCGCAAGGTCACCACGGTCGCCGGGTCGATACGGAAACCGCTCGGGCTCGGCGTGTCGAGCACGAAGGTGCCGATACCGTGGCGGGTTTCAACCTGCCCCGCCGCCTGCAAGCGGGAAATCGCTTCGCGCACCACGGTGCGGCTGACGCCATGGGCATCCATGATGGCCGACTCGGTGGGCAACTTGTCGCCACGCTTGAGATGACCGTCGCGGATCTGCTCGGACAGCACCGTCACCAGTTCCTGAGCGAGGCTGCGGCGCTTGCGTGGGAGGCGTGGTGCGTCGTTCGGGTTTTCCATGGTGAACATCTGTCTCGAAAAGTTCGGCTGCTGAAAGCGCATCATAGCGCAACGCGGTTGTACGATCACCACACCCCTGTAGGAGCGAGCCTGCTCGCGATGGAGGTTAACGATAACGCGTGCTTTCTGAATAAACGCGGCGCTTTCAAGTCCATCGTCGGAGCGCCGCCCGGAGCAAGCTCGCTCCTACAAGGTTTTGCGGTGTTCAGGCGGTCACGGCCTGGTCCACCAGATGGCCATTCTCGATACGGATGTGCCGTGGGTGGAAGCGCTTCAAGCTGCTGCGATGGCCGACGCTGACAATGCTCAACCCCGGCAACTCGTCGATCAGCGCCTGATACAGCGTGGCCTCGTCCTCTTCGTCCATCGCCGAGGTCGCTTCGTCCATATACAGCCATTGCGGTGCATAAAGCAGCGCACGGGCAAAGGCCAGGCGCTGCTGCTCACCCGGGGACAACATGCGCTGCCAGTGGTTGGCTTCGTCGAGACGGGCAATCAGGTGCGGCAAGCGACAGGTTTCCAAGACCTGCACGTAGCGTTCGTTCGGATAGATATCGCCAGCCTGTGGATAACTGAGAACATCACGCAGGGTGCCAATCGGCAAATACGGTTTTTGCGGCAGGAACAGGTAACGCGCCGCTGGCAGGCGAATACTGCCGTGGCCGGCCGGCCACAAAWGGCCCATCGCCCGCAGCAAGGTCGACTTGCCGCTGCCGGAACGACCGCTGAGCATCACACGGTCGCCCTCCTCCACGGTCATGTCGGCGTTGGTCAGCAGGTGACGACCTTCAGCCAGGTCGAGGCCGAGGTTGTGCACCTTCAGCACCGAGCCCGAATTCTGTACGTCGATGGCCGGCGCACGCTCTTCGTTGTCACGCATGGCCTGGTGGAAGCTCAGCAGACGATCGCAGGTGGCGCGCCAGGAAGCGAGGCTCTGGTACGCGCTGATGAACCAGCTGAAACTCTCCTGCACATTGCCAAATGCCGAGCTGATTTGCATCAGCTCGCCCAGTTCGATCTTTCCGGAGAGGTAACGCGGCGCGGCAACCATGAAGGGGAAAATGATGGCGGCCTGACTGTAACCGGCGGTGAAGAATGTCAGGCGCTTGGACACCTTCATGATGTCCCAGAAGTTATGCCAGACCATCCCGAAGCGACTGCTCAACCGACGATTTTCGTTCGGCTCGCCGTTGTACAACGCGATGCTTTCGGCATTCTCGCGAATCCGCACCATGGAGAAACGCAGGTCGGCTTCGAAGCGTTGTTGCTGGTTGTTCAGGCCGATCAGGCGACGACCGATCAAATGCGTCAGCCAACTGCCCACCACGGCGTAAACCAGCACGCACCAGAACATGTAGCCGGGAATGGTGATGCCGAATACTTCAATGCTGCCCGACACGCCCCACAGAATGATCGAGAACGACACCAGGCTGACGATATTGCGCAGCAACCCGATCCCCAACTCAAGGGTGTTGGAGGTGAAGTTGTTGAGGTCTTCGGAAATCCGCTGGTCCGGGTTATCGGTGTAACCGCCCTGCTCGAGCTGGTAGTAGTTTTTATCACCCAACCAGCGAGTGAAATGCTTTTCGGTGAGCCATGCCCGCCAGCGGATCGTCAGCATCTGCGTCAGGTACTGGCGGTACACCGCACCGACGATCGCCACCGCCGCAATCGCGCAGAAGTACAGGATCAGTTGCCAGAACGCCGCCTCGTCCTTCTTTTGCAGGGCGTTGTAGAAGTCCTTGTACCAGGTGTTGAACCACACCGAGATCCCCACACTGATCAGCGACAACGCAATCACCGCGATCAGCAGCGTCCAGGCCTTGACCTTCTCCTCGCTGCGCCAGTAAGGCGTGATCATCGCCCACACTTTGCGAAAAAACTGCCCGCGCACGGCGTCGTTGACCGCGGAATACTCAGCGTTCTGATTCATGGATAAGGCTCGATAGAGAAAAGAACACGCACGAACCGATCATAGATGATCGGTTCGGTTTGTCGTGAGATACGGCCTGCATTCGTTCAGCGCAGGTTCAGCGACGAACGGGACGCTTCTGCAGTTTGCGCTGCAGGGTGCGACGGTGCATGCCCAGGGCACGGGCCGTGGCCGAGATGTTGCCTTCGTGCTCGGTCAGCACGCGCTGGATGTGCTCCCACTGCAGGCGGTCCACGGACATCGGGTTTTCCGGCACCAGGCTGTCGAGGTCAGCGTGTTCGGACAGCAGCGCCGCCAGCACGTCGTCGGCGTCCGCCGGTTTGCACAGGTAGTTGCAGGCACCGCGCTTGATCGCCTCGACGGCGGTGGCAATGCTCGAATAACCGGTGAGGATCACCACGCGCATTTCCGGGTCCATTTCCAGCAACTTGGGCAGCAGCACCAGGCCCGAATCGCCGTCCATCTTCAGGTCCAGGGCGGCGTAATCCGGCAGATCGGCCTTGGCCAGTTCCAGGCCTTCTTCGGCGGAACTGGCAGTGCTGACGCGAAAACCGCGGCGGGCCATGGCGCGGGCCATGACGCGGGTGAACGTGGCGTCGTCATCGACCAGCAGCAAATGCGGCAGTTCTTCGCCTTCGACTTGGATCTCTTCACTCATGTTCGTCTCCTCGGGCGACACGGGGCAGGCGCAGCTCGGTGAGCGTGCCGCCTTCCTCATGACTGTAGAGTTTCACTGAGCCGCCGGCGCGTGTCACGCTGGCCTTGCTCAAAAACAGGCCCAGGCCGAAGCCTTTGCCCTTGGTGGTAAAAAACGGTTTGCCGATTTGCTCGGCGATGGCCAGCGGCACACCGGCGCCATGGTCACGGATGCTGATGGTGAGGTTTTCCCAATCCCAGTCCAGCGTCACTTGCAGCCCTTCGGGGCAGGCATCGGCGGCGTTGTTCAATAGATTCAGCAAGGCCTGGGTCAAGTCCGGCGGCGGCGCCATGCGCGGTACTGCGCCCTGGCCGAGGCGCTGGAAGCGATAACTGGCTTCCGGGCGCATCAGGTGCCAGCGATTGAGGGCTTCATCAAGCCAATCGGTGACGTCCTGCATCTCCACCGCCAACCGGCGATTGGCCTCGGCGGCGCGCACCAGATGCTGCAAGGTCTCTTTACACAACTTGACCTGATCCTGCAGCACGCTCAGGTCATCCTGCAACATCGGGTCATGGTGGTCCTGACGCATTTCCTTGAGTAGCACACTCATGGTCGCCAGCGGCGTGCCCAGTTCATGGGCCGCACCGGCGGCCTGGGTGGYGACGGCCAGCAGTTGCTGATCGCGCAAGCCTTCTTCGCGACGAATGGCGCGCAGCTCTTCCTGACGGCGCAGCTCTTCGGCCATGCGCGCGGCGAAGAACGTGATCACTGCGGCGGCGAGGGCGAAGCTCAACCACATCCCGTACACCTGCAGGTTTTCCCGAGCGATCGGAAAGGTTTGCAGTGGGTAGAACTGTGCCAGCAACAGCGTGTACATCGTCAGCGCGATACCCGACAGGATCACCGAATAACGCCATGGCAACGTCACCGCGGCAATGGTCAGCGGCACCAGGTAATAGGAGACGAAGGGGTTGGTCGAGCCGCCGGAGAAATACAGCAAGGCGCTGTGGATAAACAGGTCGCAGGCCAGTTGCACGGCGTATTCGAGCTCGGTCACCGGCCACGAAGTACGCAGGCGAATCGCCGTGAACACGCACAACAGCATCGAACAACCGAGGGTCGCGGCCAATTGAAACCAGGGCAGTGGCAGCAATTGGAGCCAGTAGGCCAGGCCCACGGAACCGGCCTGGGCGGCCAGCACCAAGGTGCGGATGAACGTCAGCCGCCAGAGGTTCTGGCGAGTGGCGGAAGTGATTTGAACGGGGGCGAGCATGAGCTCTCCTGATGAGCGCTCCAGGCGGATCGCAGGGAGTATAACCAAGCGCGGGGGCTGACAGGCAAAAGTGCGGCAAACGGCCACATGTAGGAGCTGGCTTGCCAGCGATGGACGTTAACGATRACGCGCGCATTCAGGATAAACGCGGCGCCCAGGACTCCATCGCTGGCAAGCCAGCTCCTACAAACAGCGAGCAGCAGCCATGCATCTGTATAGAAGTTGTAACTGTGCGAACCGGAGCATAAAAGCTAGAGTCTGATGGTTTCACGCAGGCCCGGACCATACCCCTGCGCACCTTTCAAGGAGCCTTCATGTACAGATTCCGCCGCAGCGCCGCCCTCCTCGCCCTGAGTGTTGGCACCGTCACCAGCCTCCCGGCCCTGGCTGCCGACGAGCTGCATTACAACCAGATTTCCCTGCGCGCCGAAGTCAGTCAGGAAGTGGCCCGCGACTTGATGATCGTGACCCTCTACACCGAAGAACAGAATAGCGACCCGGCCAAACTCGCCGCCGACGTCAGCACTGCAATGAACAAGGCGCTGGCCCAGGCCAAGAAAGTCAAGGACATCACCCTGCGTCAGGGCAGTCGCAACAGCTACCCGATCTACGATACCAAAGGCCAGAAAATCACCGGCTGGCGCGAGCGCGCCGAATTGCGCCTGGAAAGCTCGGACTTCGCCGCGCTGTCGAAGCTGACCGGCGAACTGCTCACCGACCTGAAAATGGGCGGCATGGACTTCGCCATCGCCACCCCGACCCGCAAAGCCAGCGAAGACGCCCTGCTCAAGGACGCCGTGACCGCCTTCAAGGCCCGCGCCCAACTGGCCACCGACGCCCTCGGCGGCAAGAGCTACAAAATCGTCAACCTGAACCTCAACAGCAACGGTTATCCACAGCCTTACCTGCGCGCGCCGATGATGATGAAAGCCGCCGCCATGGACGCCGCACCAGTGACGCCAGATGTTGAAGCCGGCACCAGCCAGGTCAGCATGACCGCGGATGGCTCGATTGAAGTGCTGATGCCTTGATTCGATAGCCTCTAAATAAAAAAAACGGCGATCACTCACATGATCGCCGTTTCTTTTTTTTTTTTTTTGGGGGGGGGCTGTTTTCAGGCATGAGCTATAACTGGAGAGTCCACTGAGAAAAGCCGGCAGTTGCACCGGGTGCAACTGAGATTGATTGGCCACTATCGGTGCAACAATAACCACTCTTATTCACGCCATACCCACCTCACAAAACGGGGTATAAATAAGTAACACCCCGCCCTGATCGGGAGCACCCTGCGCTCAGGACGCACCGTGAAAGTGCGTCGTTTGCACCGTGAAAATGTCGCGCAAACGGTAAAATACGTCAGGATTTATACAAATGCGACATTAAGGTACGTTCGTACCACCGTTTCAGGCTTGTAGTCACTCTGGATCTTGCATTGGGTATGGCCCCTGCATAAGTATCCGCAGGCACGACTCACGAGGTCGTCCTCTAATTCCAAAAATGACAACAAATCATGAGGCCACCATGCTTAAACACGCGGTCATTCCGTTCTTAGTTGGCGCAAGCTTGCTAGCCAGCGCACCGTTCGCCCAAGCAGCGACTAACCTGGTGTTCTGCTCCGAAGGGAGCCCGGCCGGTTTCGATCCAGGTCAATACACCACCGGAACCGACTTCGACGCCTCTGCAGAAACCATGTTCAACCGCCTCACCCAGTTCGAGCGCGGCGGCACCGCCGTTATTCCTGGTCTGGCAACCAGTTGGGACGTCTCCGATGACGGCCTGACGTACACCTTCCACTTGCGTGAAGGCGTCAAGTTCCACACCACCCCGTATTTCAAGCCGACTCGTGAGTTCAACGCCGACGACGTGCTGTTCACCTTTAATCGCATGATTAACAAGGATGACCCGTTCCGCAAAGCCTACCCGACCGAATTCCCGTACTTCACCGACATGGGGATGGATACCAACATCACCAAGATCGATAAAGTCGACGACAAAACTGTCAAGTTCACCCTCAAAGACGTTGATGCCGCGTTCATCCAGAACATGGCCATGAGCTTCGCCTCGATCCAGTCCGCCGAGTACGCTGCCCAGCTGCTCAAGGAAGGCAAGGCTGCCGACATCAACCAGAAGCCGATCGGCACCGGCCCGTTCGTATTCAAGAGCTACCAGAAAGACTCCAACATCCGCTACTCCGGGAACAAGGACTACTGGAAGCCTGACGACGTGAAGATCGACAACCTGATCTTCGCCATCACCACCGACCCGTCGGTACGTATCCAGAAGCTGAAGAAGAACGAGTGCCAGGTCACCCTGTTCCCTCGTCCGGCCGACCTGAAGGCGCTGCGTGAAGACAAAACCCTGAAGCTGCCTGACCAGGCTGGTTTCAACCTGGGCTACATCGCCTACAACGTGATGCCCAAGGTCAAGGGACAAACCGATGCGAACCCGCTGGCCGAGCTGAAGGTGCGCCAGGCACTGGACATGGCGGTCAACAAGCAACAGATCATCGACTCCGTGTACCAGGGCGCTGGCCAACTGGCCGTCAACGCCATGCCTCCGACCCAGTGGTCCTACGACACCACCATCAAGGATGCGCCGTACAACCCTGAGAAAGCCAAAGAGCTGCTCAAGGAAGCCGGCGTGAAAGATGGTACCGAAATCGTTCTCTGGGCGATGCCGGTGCAGCGTCCATACAACCCGAACGCCAAACTGATGGCAGAAATGCTGCAGTCCGACTGGTCCAAGATCGGCCTCAAGGTCAAGATCCAGAGCTACGAGTGGGGCGAGTACATCAAGCGCTCCAAAGGTGGCGAAAACCAGGCGATGCTGATTGGCTGGAGCGGTGACAATGGTGATCCGGACAACTGGCTGAACGTGCTGTTCGGCTGCGACTCGCTGGAAGGCAACAACTTCTCCAAATGGTGCGACAAGAAGTTTGACGACATCGTCAAGCAAGCCAAGCGCACTTCAGACCAAGGCAAGCGCACCGAGCTCTACAAACAAGCGCAACACGTGCTCAAAGATGCTGTGCCCATGACACCTATCGCTCACTCGACGGTGTTCCAACCCATGCGCGCCAACGTGCAGGATTTCAAGATCAGCCCATTTGGCTTGAACTCCTTCTACGGCGTCAGCGTCAGCAAGTAAGACATTGCTACGGCGACGTTTMTGACGTCGCCGTAGCTTTATCTACCGAGAAAGCAGGAATTTGCCTACATCCAAATCCGCAGCTGACTACAGCATCGGGGGAGGACGCGTTGCCATTTCCTACGAGCCTTTAGGACTTTACGCATTTACTGCCGGACCCGTGGCTCATACCGTCGGGATCCGACCAGTGCATGCGTGGGTCATCGGTTACTGCTGCGTGCATGGCTTGAAATCAATGATGCCTCTACGTCCGCTGACGGGACGGCGGCTCATTGACAACACTTTGAGAGAAAAGGAAGCGTTATGCGCCATACCTTGGTTTTATCCGCATTGCTGGGCACCGGCCTGTTGGCCGCCACTTCCATCAGCCAGGCCGCCAACAACAGCCTGGTGTTCTGCTCCGAAGGCAGTCCCGCCGGTTTCGACACGGCGCAGTACACCACTGCGACCGACAACGACGCCGCCGAACCGCTGTACAACCGGTTGGCAGAGTTTGAAAAAGGCGCGACCAACGTCGTACCGGGCCTGGCCACGAGCTGGGATATTTCCGAGGACGGCCTCAAATACACCTTTCACCTGCGCGAAGGGGTGAAGTTTCATACCACCAAGTACTTCACGCCGACCCGCGATTTCAATGCCGATGACGTGCTGTTCACGTTCAATCGCATGCTCGATCCGCAACAACCTTTCCGTAAGGCTTATCCGACAGAGTTTCCGTACTTCAACGGCATGAGCCTGAACAAGAACATCGCCAAGGTCGAAAAGACCGGGCCGCTGACCGTGGTCATGACGCTCAACAGCGTGGACGCCGCGTTCATCCAGAACATCGCCATGAGCTTCGCCGCCATCCTTTCGGCCGAATACGCCGAAAAGCTGCTGGCCGAAGGCAAGCCGAGCGACATCAACCAGAAGCCGATCGGCACCGGGCCGTTCGTGTTCAAGAGCTACCAGAAAGACTCGAACATCCGTTACACCGGCAACCAGCATTACTGGGACCCGAGCCGGGTCAAGCTCGACAACCTGATTTTCGCCATCAACACCGACGCCTCGGTGCGCGTGCAGAAACTCAAGGCCGGCGAGTGCCAGATCACCCTGCACCCGCGCCCTGCCGATGTGACCGCGCTGAAGAACGACCCGGCCCTGCAACTGATCGAGAAGCCTGGTTTCAACCTCGGCTACATCGCCTACAACGTGCGCCACAAGCCGTTCGACCAGCTCGAAGTGCGCCAGGCGCTGGACATGGCGGTGAACAAGCAAGGCATTCTCAATGCCGTTTATCAGGGTGCGGGGCAACTGGCGGTCAACGCCATGCCGCCGACCCAATGGTCCTACGACGACACGATCAAGGACGTCGCCTACAACCCGGAAAAAGCCAAGGAGCTGCTCAAGGCTGCCGGCGTCAAGGAAGGCACTGAAATCACCCTCTGGGCCATGCCGGTCCAGCGTCCGTACAACCCCAACGCCAAGTTGATGGCCGAGATGCTCCAGGCTGACTGGGCGAAGATCGGYCTCAAGGTCAAGATCGTCAGCTATGAGTGGGGCGAGTACATCAAGCGCACCAAGAACGGCGAACACGACATCAGCCTGATCGGCTGGACTGGTGACAACGGTGATCCGGACAACTGGCTGGGCACGCTCTACAGCTGCGACGCCATTGGCGGCAACAACTACTCGATGTGGTGTGATCCGGCCTACGACAAGCTGATCAAGCAGGCCAAGGTCGTCACCGACCGTGACCAGCGCACCCTGCTATACAAACAGGCGCAGCAGTACCTCAAGCAGCAGGTGCCGATCACGCCAGTCGCCCACTCAACGGTCAACCAGCCGCTGAGCGCCAAAATCGAAGGGTTCAAGGTGAGCCCGTTCGGTCGCAATGTTTTCTCGGGTGTCAGCATAGAAAAATAACCGATTAGCCAGAAATGCCGGGGGGCGGATTTTTCCGCCCTCACGCAGACGCTTTGCCGTCTTTTGCCAATTTGGCTGGCAGCAAACGTTTGCGATGCCGTGAATGAGTTCTAAACCAATAGCCGGATCACAAAAAAAGACCGGCATAAAAAAAGAAAGTAAGGAGCTTTACCCATGAAACTGAGCAGCACCGCGTTATTGGCCTTGGCCATAAGCAGCGTAACCGCCACGGCTTACGCAGAAACCCAAAGCCAGGCTTTCACCCCGGTTACCGTGAACGAGAAAAGCGCCCAAAGCGAAGCCACCGGCTTTGTCGAAGGCCAGTCGATCACCGGCACCACGCGTAACTGGTACGCCAACGAGCAATTGCAACGTGGCGCCAAGTTCGCCTACAAGAAAGACGGCGTTTCGACCCCGACCGATCGCCGGATCAACTGGGTCCAGGGCACCATCCTCAAGTACAACTCGGGCTTCACCGAAGGCACTGTCGGTTTCAGCACTGAAGTGGCGGCGTACAACGCCGTTGCCTTGGACCGGGACCGCAAAGACCTGGCATCCAACAACGGTGGCGCCCCGGGCTCTCGTCCAGGCGCGGGCAACAACCGCACCCTGACCAAGGAAGGCGGCGACGCTCAAGGACAGTGGAGCAAGCTGGGCCTGGCCAACGTCAAGGCCCGTGTCTCCAACAGCACCCTGACTGCCGGCCGCATGAACTTCAGCAGCCCGATGGTCGACGTGATCGGGAACCGTGCACTGCCTTCGAGCTTCCAGGGCGTGGCCATCCACAGCGAAGAACTGAACAACCTGGCCTTCGACCTGGCCACCTTCGACCGCAACTCACCGCGTACCGAAGAAAGCCTGCGCAAATTCCGCACCGAATACGCCAACGGCATCGTCGAAACCGACCACATCTACACCGGCGGTATCACCTACAACCCGCTCGCCAGCCTGACCACCAGCCTCTGGGCGACCCAGGCTGAAGACATCTGGAACCAGTACTACTTCGGCGCCTCCCACGTACTGGGCGACAGCCAGGTACTGAGCCTGACCACCGGCCTGAACTACTACAAAACCAAGGAAACCGGTAAAGCCCTGATCGGCGATATCGACAACGACACCTACTCGCTGTCGTTCGGCCTGACCCACCAGGCCCACACCCTGACCTTCTCGTACCAGGAAGTGAACGGTAACGAGTACTTCGACTACCTGCACGAAACCAACGGCATCTACCTGGCCAACTCCCTGCTGTCGGACTTCAACGGCCCGAACGAAAAATCGTTCCAGGTTGCCTACGGTCTGAACATGGCCGAATACGGCGTGCCAGGCCTGAAGTTCAACATCTACCAGGCTCGCGGTTGGGGCATCGACGGTACTCACTACACCGGCAACGGCGGCGTGGCCGGCAAGGGTTACGACGGCATCCAGTCCCAGGATGGCGAACACCACTATGAATACGGCATCGGCGCGACTTACGCCGTGCAGAGCGGCCCGCTCAAGGCCACCACGATCCGCGGCACCTACACCGCTCACCGTGCCAGCGAAAACCAGGCTGACGGCAGCATCAACGAGTTCCGTCTCGTGACCACGGTTCCGTTCAACATCCTGTAATGCCGCTGCCGAACGGCTGATTCATTGACGAGTCGGCCGTTGGGCTTTTGTCCTTTAACTGATTGCAGAGGGTTCTTGATGAAAATGCTTCCCCTACGTGCGGCCATCGCGGCTGCGTTGCTCAGTGTCGCTGTCGGTGTCTCGGCCAAACCCCTGGTGGTTTGTACCGAAAACAGCCCCGAAGGCTTCGACATGGTCCAGTACACGACTGCAGTCACAGCCGATGCGGTGGCCGAAACCATCTTCAATCGCCTGGCAGACTTCAAGCCCGGTACCACCGAAGTGATTCCGGCGCTGGCCGAATCCTGGGATATCAGCGAAGACGGCCTGAGCTACACGTTCCATCTACGTAAAGGCGTCAAGTTCCACACCACCGAATACTTCAAGCCGACCCGCGACATGAATGCCGACGATGTGGTCTGGAGCTTCCAGCGCCAGCTGGACCCGAATCATCCGTGGCACAAACTGTCGAGCGTGGGCTTCCCGTACTTTGAAAGCATGGGCTTCAAGGAGCTGCTCAAGAGCGTCGAGAAAGTCGACGACAACACGGTCAAGTTCACCCTGACCCGTCCTGAAGCACCGTTCCTGGCCGACATCGCCATGGCGTTCTCCTCGATCTATTCCGCCGAGTATGCCGACCAGTTGCTCAAGGCGAACAAGAGCGGTGACCTGAACAACAAGCCGGTCGGCACCGGCCCGTTCGTCTTCCAGCGTTACAACAAGGACGCCCAGGTACGCTTCAAGGCCAACCTGGACTACTTCCGCGGCAAGCCTCCGGCTGATGCGCTGATCCTGGCCATCGCCACCGACAACAACGTGCGCCTGCAGAAGCTAAAGGCAAACGAGTGCCAGGTCGCGCTGTATCCAAAACCGGATGACATTCCGAGCATCAAGAAAGACGACAAGCTGAAAGTCGATGAGCTGAATGCGATGACCGTCGCGTACATCGCCATCAACACCACGCACAAGTACCTGAGCGATGTACGGGTGCGTAAAGCCATCGACATCGCCTTCGACAAGGAAGCGGCTGTCAACGCGCTATTCGGCAAGGGCAATGCAACAGCCGCAGTCAACCCGTTCCCGGACACCCTGCTGGGCTACAACCACACACTGAAGAACCCGGCCCGTGACCTGGACAAGGCCCGCGCCCTGCTCAAGGAAGCCGGCGTACCGGAAGGCACCACCTTCACCCTGTTCACCCGCAACGGAGGCGGTGCAACCAACCCGAACCCGATGCTCGGTGCGCAGATGATGCAGGCCGACCTGGCCAAGGTCGGGATCAAGATCGACATTCGCGTGATGGAATGGGGCGAAATGCTCAAACGCGCGAAAAACGGCGAGCACGACATGGTTTCCGCCGGATGGGCGGGCGATAACGGCGACCCGGATAACTTCCTGACGCCTATGCTCAGTTGTGATGCGGCCAAGAACGGCGAAAACTACGCACGCTGGTGCAATGACAAGTTCCAGGCCCTGATCGATCAGGCCCGGGAAAAAACCGACCCGGCCGAGCGTGCAGCCCTGTACGAGCAGGCCCAGGTCATTTTTAACCAGGACCAGCCGTGGATCAGCTTGGCGCACACTAGAATGTTTACCGCAATGCGCAACAACGTAGAGGGCTATCACATTAGCCCCCTCACCACGAATAACTTCGCCACCACCCAGGTGAAGTAATAAGAAAACTCCCGGCATGCCTGACCCAGGCATGCCGGGCACGCCTAACCGGCTGATGAGGTACAACACACGATGTTTAGTTTTATTGCCCGCCGACTGGGGTTACTGATCCCCACGTTCTTCGGTATCACCTTGCTGACTTTCGCGTTGATTCGCATGATCCCGGGCGACCCCGTGGAAGTCATGATGGGAGAACGTAGGGTCGATCCCGAAATGCACGCTCAGGCAATGGAACGCCTAGGTCTGAACAAACCCCTGTATGCCCAATACCTGGATTACATCGGCAAACTGGCCCACGGCGATCTCGGTGAATCCCTGCGTACCCGTGAAAGCGTCTGGACCGAATTCACCTCTCTGTTCCCCGCGACCCTGGAACTGTCCTCGGCCGCGCTGTTGTTCGCCGGTGTCCTGGGACTCTTGGCCGGAGTGATCGCGGCACTCAAGCGAGGATCCCTGTTCGACCATGGGGTGATGGGCATCTCCCTGGCGGGATATTCGATGCCGATCTTCTGGTGGGGCCTGATCCTGATCATGTTCTTCTCGGTGTCGCTGGGCTGGACCCCAGTGTCCGGGCGGATCGACCTGCTCTACGACATCGAGCCACGCACCGGCTTCATGCTGATCGATACGCTGCTGGCCGATGACGTCGACGCGTTCCTCGATGCTCTGCATCACCTGATCCTGCCGGCCATCGTGCTGGGTACCATCCCGCTGGCGGTGATCGCGCGGATGACCCGTTCCTCGATGCTCGAAGTGCTGCGTGAAGACTACATTCGTACCGCCAAGGCCAAAGGCCTGTCGCCGTCGCGCGTGGTGTTCGTGCACGGTCTGCGTAACGCGTTGATTCCGGTACTGACCGTGGTTGGCCTGCAAGTTGGTACCCTGCTGGCCGGTGCGGTCCTGACCGAAACCATCTTCTCGTGGCCCGGCATCGGCAAATGGCTGATCGAAGCCATTGGCGCCCGGGATTACCCCGTCGTGCAAAACGGCATCCTGTTAATCGCCTGCCTGGTGATTGTGGTCAACTTCGTAGTGGACATCCTCTACGGCTTTGCCAACCCACGCATCCGTCACCAGCGCTGAGATCATGACCATGACCATGACCACTCCAATTCCATCGGTAGCAGTCGATCAAAGCCTGCTGTACCCGTCTCCGTACAAAGAGTTCTGGCAAGCATTCTCCAGGAACAAAGGTGCCGTCGCCGGCCTGATGTTCATGCTGCTGGTGATTTTCTGCGCGATCTTCGCCCCGTGGGTTGCCCCCCACGACCCGAGTGAGCAGTACCGCGATTTCCTGCTGACCCCGCCGGCCTGGCTGGAAGGTGGGCAACTGCAATTCCTGCTCGGTACCGACGAACTGGGCCGCGACCTGCTGTCGCGCCTGATCACTGGCTCGCGCCTGTCGTTGATGATCGGCTTGTCATCGGTGGTGATGTCGCTGATTCCTGGCATCCTGATGGGGCTGTTCGCCGGGTTCTTCCCGCGCGTGCTTGGCCCGACCATCATGCGCCTGATGGACATCATGCTGGCCCTGCCGTCCCTGCTGCTGGCCGTGGCGATCGTCGCCATCCTCGGCCCTGGCCTGATCAATACCGTGATCGCCATCGCCGTGGTGTCCCTGCCGTCCTACGTTCGTCTGACCCGCGCTGCGGTGATGGGCGAACTGAACCGCGACTACGTGACCGCCGCGCGCCTGGCCGGTGCCGGCCTGCCACGCCTGATGTTCGTTACCGTGCTGCCTAACTGCATGGCGCCGCTGATCGTTCAGGCCACCCTGAGCTTCTCCTCGGCGATCCTCGATGCCGCCGCACTGGGCTTCCTCGGCCTTGGCGTACAACCGCCAACCCCTGAGTGGGGCACCATGCTGGCTTCGGCCCGCGACTACATCGAACGCGCCTGGTGGGTGGTGAGCCTGCCTGGTTTGACCATTTTGCTCAGCGTGCTGGCAATCAACTTGATGGGTGACGGCCTGCGCGACGCGCTGGACCCGAAACTCAAGAACGCCGCCTGAGGAGATTCCCATGTCACTGCTAGAAATCAAGAATCTCAACGTTCGCTTCGGCGACAAAAACGCCACGCCAGTGGTCGACGGCCTCGACCTGAATGTGGACAAGGGCGAAGTGCTGGCCATCGTTGGCGAATCGGGTTCCGGCAAGTCCGTGACCATGATGGCGCTGATGGGCCTGATCGAGCATCCGGGTATCGTCACCGCCGACGCCCTGAATTTCGACGGCAAGAACATGCTCAAGCTCAACAATCGCCAGCGTCGACAGATCGTCGGTAAAGACCTGTCCATGGTCTTCCAGGATCCGATGACCGCGCTGAACCCGAGCTACACCGTCGGCTTCCAGATCGAAGAAGTGCTGCGCCTGCACCTGAAAATGTCCGGCAAGGCCGCGCGCAAGCGCGCCATCGAACTGCTGGAAAAAGTTGAAATCCCGGGTGCCGCGAGCCGTATGGACGCCTACCCGCATCAACTGTCCGGTGGTATGAGCCAGCGTGTCGCGATTGCCATGGCGATTGCCGGCGAACCGAAACTGCTGATCGCCGACGAACCGACCACGGCGCTGGACGTCACCATTCAGGCGCAGATCATGGACCTGCTGCTGGCGCTGCAGAAAGAGCAGAACATGGGCCTGGTGCTGATCACCCACGACCTCGCCGTCGTGGCCGAAACCGCCCAGCGCGTGTGCGTGATGTACGCCGGCCAAGCGGTCGAAGTCGGCCAGGTGCCGCAACTGTTCGACATCCCTGCGCACCCGTACAGCGAAGCGCTGCTCAAGGCGATTCCGGAACACAGCCTGGGCGCCTCGCGCCTGTCGACCCTGCCGGGCATCGTTCCCGGTCGCTACGACCGTCCACARGGTTGCCTGCTGTCGCCGCGCTGCCCKTACGTGAAAGACAACTGCCGYCMACARCGTCCRGCMCTAGACCAGAAAAGCAACAGCCTCGCTCGCTGCTTCTACCCGCTGAACCAGGAGGTGGCGTAATGGCCGTCGTTCTTACCGCCCGCGACCTGACCCGTCACTACGAGGTGTCCCGAGGCCTGTTCAAGGGTCACGCCACTGTGCGCGCCCTCAACGGCGTGTCGTTCGAACTGGAAGCCGGCAAGACCCTCGCTGTCGTAGGCGAGTCGGGTTGCGGCAAGTCCACCCTGGCCCGGGCCTTGACCCTGATCGAAGAGCCGTCCTCCGGTTCCTTGAAAATTGCCGGACAGGAAGTCGCCGGTGCCGACAAGGCCCAGCGCAAACAACTGCGCAAAGACGTGCAGATGGTGTTCCAGAGCCCGTACGCATCGTTGAACCCACGGCAAAAAGTCGGTGATCAGCTTGCAGAGCCATTATTGATCAACACCAACCTCAGCGCCGCGGAACGTCGCGAGAAAGTCCAGGCGATGATGAAGCAGGTGGGCTTGCGTCCCGAGCACTACCAGCGTTATCCGCACATGTTCTCCGGCGGTCAACGCCAGCGGATCGCCCTGGCCCGGGCAATGATGCTGCAACCGAAAGTGCTGGTAGCGGACGAACCGACCTCGGCGCTGGACGTGTCGATTCAGGCGCAGGTGCTCAACCTGTTCATGGATTTGCAGCAGGAGTTCAACACCGCCTATGTGTTCATCTCCCACAACCTGGCGGTGGTACGCCACGTTGCCGACCACGTGATGGTGATGTACCTCGGTCGTCCGGTGGAAATGGGCTCGAAAGAGGACATTTACTCTCGTCCTCTGCACCCCTACACCCAGGCGCTGTTGTCGGCGACGCCAGCCATCCACCCGGATCCGAACAAGCCGAAAATCAAGATCGTCGGCGAATTGCCCAACCCGCTGAACCCGCCGTCCGGCTGCGCTTTCCACAAGCGCTGCCCGTACGCCACCGAGCGTTGCAGCACCGAAGAGCCGGCCCTGCGCCTGCTCGACGGCCGCCAAGTGGCTTGCCACTACGCCGAGCAATTCCTCGACGGCGCGGCATAAAAAACTGTAGGAGCGAGCTTGCTCGCTCCTACAGGGATTGAGTTGCTCAAATTCTTGATGCGTTGACCAAACCCCTTCCGCCTCGATTGCGCATCAGTCAGGCAGAAGGGGTTTTCTTTTACCTGCCATTCAGCGACTACGTCTGGCTGTCACCTTCTTCTTCATCGGAGTCCGGCTCGTCGGTGGTCGAGTCATCGTCGTTGTCAGCACCACCCTGCCCCTGATCTCCCGGCTCCGATTCGGATTTGGCGAGCATCAACCCCGCGTACCCCGCCTGCCCGCTCGAGGCCTGCTCACCGTGATTGGTGCACTCGGCCCACGCCATCGACGTTCCGAGCGAAAGCATCACCAACACCTTCAACAGCAGTAAAACGCGAAACAACCTGTTCATAGCCGATTCCTTCCTTTCGTAGAGTGCCTGTCTGGCGCTGAGTCAAATCTAGTTCCGATCAGTCGGGTTCTCCAAATTGGACGTTGTCGAACCCGCGGAAATGCCCTTGGCTTGGAGACTGGTTTGCTATAAAGGTTATGCCGAAAAGATCAAAGCGTGTTCCGCCGTCCAGAACGCTTGTGTACCCACAGAACTCCTCGCAGGATTCGCGGGATGTACGCAGGACAGGACTTCCCGCGATCGGCACGTTTAATCAAAGGACACAGCATGATCAGCAGCACCTTCGCACCGATGCRATCACTCGCCACCACCCTGCTGCCCCACGTCCTGGAATCCTCGGAAGACGGCGCTCACGACCTTTCGCACCTGCAACGGGTCTGGCACAACGCCCACTTGATTCAGGCACAGGAAGGTGGCGATCTTGAGGTGCTGCTGGCGGCGGTGCTGCTGCATGATTGTGTAGCAGTGGAAAAGAACTCGCCGTTGCGCTCGCAGGCATCGCAATTGGCAGCGCGCAAAGCGTCAGGGGTATTGGCGAAGATGGATTGGCGCGAGACAAAAATCGCCGCCGTCGCCCACGCCATCGAAGCCCATAGCTTTTCCGCCAACATCCCGCTGACCTCGCTGGAAGCGAAAATCGTGCAGGACGCCGACCGCCTCGACTCCCTGGGTATGCTCGGAGTCGCCCGCACCTTTTACGTTGCCGGGCGCATGGGCAGCGCCCTCTACGACCCGCAGGACCCGCAGGCCTATGACCGCGACTATGACGACACCCGCTTCTGCATCGACCATTTCCAGACCAAGCTGCTGCACTTGGCAGACGGTTTCCAGACTGCGACAGGGCAACGTCTGGCACAGGTTCGTCATGAGCGTTTGAAGGGGTTTCTGGAGCAGTTCARGGAAGAGATCGGGATTGGCTGATACGCCAGGAGCACTGAACCTGCAGCCACGGCCATCCCGGCGCAGTCCACAGTCTGCGCAGTTCCATCTGGCG